>JAATFS010000047.1 GCA_015655035.1 Lysobacterales bacterium
AGCGGCCGTTGCTGTAGCGCAGCCAATTGTTCCGAACCCAGGTGTACGCCGATCCCCAGCTCTGCGGCCAGGGCCACGTCGCGATTGAGCAATAGTTGTACGCGTGATTTGCCGCACTGTTGCAGCAGCTTTCGCACCAGCACCTGCCAGCGCTCCGGCGCAGTACTGCGCCCGCGCAACTGGATGCGCTGTACGCCTTGCTGGATCGCCGCGTCGATCCGCGCCAGCCACGCCGATTCGTCCTCACCCGGCTCCGGCGTCACCAGATAGCGATCGGGTTGGCGCAGCATGCCTACCACCGGCAGGTCGGCCGGCGGCATCGAATAGCGTGCCAGTTTGTCCGGCGCCACCCAGGTCAATGCCTGTCCTTCGCGTCCACGCGCATGACCTTTCCAACTGCTGATGCGGCGTACTTCCAGGCGCAGGCGCTTGTCCGGATACAGCTGCGGCACCTCCATGAGCCACTCGCCGACTTCCGCCTCGATTCCCAGTTCCTCGCTCAATTCACGCGCCAGGGCCTGCTCGGAGGTTTCTCCGGGTTCGCGCTTGCCGCCCGGGAATTCCCACAGGCCCGGCATGTCGCGGGTTTCGGTGCGGCGGGTCAGCAGGATGCGGCCACGCGGGTCGGTGATCACGCCGGCAACGACGTGGATGGATCTAAGGGAATCGGGCATAGCGCAAGCTTGCCGTCTCCCACCACTTCAGCGCAACGCCCCCGACACATGCCCCCCAAAACCACGTAATCGCATTACGGCATAAGCACTGACGATTCCAGACGCGGCCAGCAGCACCGCCCCCCTCGCAAACGCTCTGGAGCAAAGCCCCCTCTTGGTAAGGGGGGCGCGCCGAAGGCGCGGGGGATCGGAGGCAAGAACCGTGCACCCGACGTCCGCTTTGCGGGCGGCACCACGGTCAACTCAGCGTCAGCTGAGTTGACCGTGGCAGTGCTTGTACTTCTTGCCACTGCCGCACGGGCACGGATCGTTGCGGCCGACCTTCGGCTCTTCACGCGTGACCTGCGAGATCGCCGGTGCCGGCGCGCTACCCGCCTGCACCTGCGCCGCTTCCTCATCGGCGCTGTAGCTACCGGCATCCTGATGCTGGAACTGCGACTGGCGCAGGCGCATCTCGGCCTGCTGGCGCTCCTGCGCCTCGAGTTCGGCCACTTCCTCCTCGCTGCGGATACGCACGCGCGCCAGCAGGTTGATCACTTCGCGCTTGACGTTCTCCAGCATCTCGGAGAACAGCTCGAAGGCTTCCTTCTTGTATTCCTGCTTGGGCTGCTTCTGTGCATAGCCGCGCAGGTAGATGCCCTGGCGCAGGTAATCCATCTTGGCCAGGTGATCTTTCCAGCCCTGGTCGAGCACGGTCAGCATCACGTGCTTCTCCAGCGCGCGCATGGTCTCGCCGCCAACGCCGGCTTCCTTCTGCGCGAAGTGCGTGTCCACCGCCTCCTGCACCTTGGCGACGATCTGCTCGGCATCCAGTTCTTCCTGGCTGCTGACCAAGCCGGTCAACGACAGCTGCACGCCAAGTTCGGACTCCAGCGTCGACTCCAGGCCACCCAGATCCCACTGTTCGTCGATCGAGTTCGGCGGCACGAAGCGGGTGACCAGGTCGTAGATCACGTCGCTACGGATGCCGTCGATGTTGTCCTTGACCGACTCGGCATCCAGCAGCTCGTCACGCTGGGCATAGATCACCTTGCGCTGGTCGTTGTTGACGTCGTCGAAGTCGAGCAGGTTCTTGCGGATGTCGAAGTTGTGCGCCTCGACCTTGCGCTGCGCCTTCTCGATCTGGCGGCTGACCAGCCGGTCCTCGATGACGTCGTCTTCCTTCATGCCCATCATCCGCATCGCCTTCTGCACCCAATCCGAGGCGAAGATGCGCATCAGGTTGTCTTCCAGCGACAGGTAGAAGCGCGACGAACCCGGGTCGCCCTGGCGGCCGGAGCGGCCACGCAGCTGGTTGTCGATACGCCGGGACTCATGGCGCTCGGTACCGATGATGTGCAGGCCGCCGGATGCCTTGACCGCGTCGTGGCGCTCCTGCCAGGCGGCCTTGAGTGCGGCGCGCTGCGCCTCGTCGGCGTCCTCGCCAAGCGCTTGCAGTTCGGATTCCAGCGAGCCGCCGAGCACGATGTCGGTACCGCGTCCGGCCATGTTGGTGGCGATCGTCACCGCGCTCGGCTGCCCGGCATTGGCGACGATGGTGGCTTCGCGCTCGTGCTGCTTGGCGTTGAGCACCTCGTGCTTCACCCCGGCCTTGCGCAGATGCTCGGACAGCATTTCCGAGGTCTCGATCGAAGTCGTACCCACCAGCACCGGCTGGCCGCGCTTGGCGCAGTCCTCGATATCGGCCAGCACCGCGTTGAACTTGCCCTGGCGGTTGAGGAACACCTGGTCCGGATGATCCTTGCGCACCGTCGGGCGGTTGGTCGGGATCACCACCACTTCCAGGTTGTAGATGCTCTGGAATTCGTAGGCTTCGGTGTCGGCCGTACCGGTCATGCCGGACAGCTTCTTGTACATGCGGAACAGGTTCTGGAAGGTGATGCTGGCCAGCGTCTGGTTCTCCCGCTGCACCGGCACGCCTTCCTTCGCTTCCACCGCCTGGTGCAGGCCGTCGGACCAGCGACGGCCCGCCAGTGTACGTCCGGTGAATTCATCGACGATCACCACCTCGCCATCGCGCACGATGTAGTCGACGTCGCGCTGGTAGATCGCATGGGCACGCAATGCCGCGTTGAGATGGTGGACCACGCTCAGGTTCTGCGCGGCATACAGGCCATCCTCGGCGTTCTCCAGGATGCCGGCTTGTTGCAGCAGTTCCTCGGCATGCTCCATGCCGGCCTCGGACAGGTAGACCTGCTTGCCCTTTTCGTCGATCCAGAAATCGCCGTCGCCTTCCTCCGACTCCTGCTTGGTCAGCTGCGGCACGATCCGGTTCACACGGATATACAGTTCCGGCGAGTCGTCGGCCGGGCCGGAAATGATCAACGGGGTACGCGCCTCGTCGATCAGGATCGAGTCCACCTCGTCGACGATGGCGTAGTGCAGGCCGCGTTGGTAGCGGTCCGCGCGCGACAACGCCATGTTGTCGCGCAGGTAGTCGAAGCCGAATTCGTTGTTGGTGCCGTAGGTGATGTCGGCAGCATAGGCGGCATGCTTGTCGCTATGCGGCATGCCCGGGTAGACCACACCCACGCTCAGGCCCAGCCAGTTGTACAGCTTGCCCATCTGCGCCGAGTCGCGGCGAGCCAGGTAGTCGTTGACGGTGACCACGTGCACGCCCTGGTCTTCCAGCGCGTTCAGGTAGACCGGCAAGGTGGCGACCAGGGTCTTGCCCTCGCCGGTGCGCATCTCGGCGATCTTGCCCAGGTGCAGCACCATGCCGCCGATCAGCTGCACGTCGTAGTGGCGCATCCCGAGTACGCGGCGGCTGGCCTCGCGGCAGACCGCGAATGCCTCCGGCAGGATCTTGTCCAGCGCTTCGCCGCCGGCCACGCGCTGCTTGAATTCCGGTGTCTTGGCCTGCAATTGGGCGTCGGAAAGCTTCTGCATCTCCGGCTCAAGGGCGTTGATCTTGGCGACGATGCGGTCGAGCTGGCGAAGCTGGCGTTCGTTACGACTGCCAAAGACACGGGTAAGCAGACTGTTGATCATTGAAGAAACCGGTTGAAAAGGAACGGTTTGACCGGCGTCGGCTCCCCTGGACCCGACCGCCGTAAACGAAACAGGGCGCACTGCGCCCTGTCTGGCAACACTCCATTGTAGCTTGGGGCGAGGTCCGGCGAATCAAGCGCCGGCAAAGCCCCTTGCTTCAACCGCGTCCGCGCCGCCCGACCGGCGTCGTACTGTCGCCCAGGAACTTGCGCGGATTCATTACCCGGCCGTCCTTCCAGACCTCGAAATGCACGTGAGCGCCGGTGGAACGACCGGTGGAACCGGCCTTGGCCACCTGCTGGCCGGCCCGCACCAGATCGCCAACTTTCACCGTCAGGCGCGAATTATGCGCATAACGGGTCACATAACCATTGCCGTGATCGACCTCGACCACGTTGCCGTAACCGCCACGCACGCCCGAATAACTGACCACGCCATCGGCCACCGCCATCACCGGGTCACCCACGCTGGCGTGGAAATCGATGCCCTTGTGATTGGCCGCACCGCCGCTGAACGGGTCGGCACGCCCACCAAAGCTGGAGGTGATGTAGGTGTTCTTGATCGGCATCCGCGACGGCACCGCGTTCTGCTCCAATTGGTGGTCGAACAGCAACGACGCCAGCACGTCCAACTGCTGGCCGGATCCGGAAAACTGCTGTTCGAGCTGGCCCAGGTCCTGCCTGAGGTCCTTGACCGGCATGTCCTGCGACGGCTCGTCGCCGCCACCGATGCCGACCGGCTCATCGAAATCGAACTCACCATCTTCGAGCTTGCCCATCTGGGTCAGGCGCTCGCCGAGCGCATTGAGCCGGGTGGCCTGTGCCTGCAGCTCGCCCAGGCGGGCGGCCAGTGCGTTGACCTGGGCCTGGGAGTCGCGCTGCAGGTGGACCAATTCAACCTGCTGCTGCGTCACCTTGGCCTGCAACCTGGAGTTGTCGACCGCACCGACCGTCGAACTGATGCCGATGCCACCCAACAGTCCGGCACCCAACACCACGCCGAGCACCGTAAGCGGATGGCCGGCGGCGAATCCGCGGATCTGGCGAGCCAATCGCTCCAACCTGGTTTCAAACGACTTGATTACGATCTTCTTAAATGCCATATCAATTCTATGTCCAAGCCTAAATCCAGCGCGCGTCCTCCATCCTCCCCACAACCAGCCCTGGAGGCGGTCATGGCGGACAAGGCCGGCAATCCGCTACGTCGAGCGTTGTGGCTCGATGCGCTGGACAGGCAACTGCGCCCCTATCTGCCGCCACAACTGGCCAACCGTTGCCGGTTGGCCAACATCAATGGCGAACAGCTCGTTTTTCTCGTCGAATCTCCGGTATGGCACGCCAAACTGCGGCTAGCCGAACACCAGATCATCACTGCCGCCCGCTCCATCGGGCTGAAGGTCACCCAGGTGACCATCAGGACCGCGACCGCTTCACTGCATTCCCCAACGCAGCAGAACCAGGAGCGACCCAAGCCAGTCTCCGCAGCCACGCACAAAGGCCTGCGCGACGCGCTGGCATCCTTGCAGGACATCGCGCCCACAAAGCGCTGACATCCAGGGCCAATTGAGCCCTCATTCGCATGAGCAGATGAAATAAACGCACACGACCGACCCATCCTAGCGACGCAAGCCAGCGGATAGGTTATGCGAATATTAAATTTTCGTTAAAAACAAGCCTGACCCGGCATCGGGTTCACACTTCGCCGCGTTGTACGGCGATTCCCCTACATCAGGCGTAGGCAGTGTTGAGATAGAGCACAGGCGGCTGCGCCGTGCCTTCAGGGAAGCTGACCCATTCCCAGGTGCTCTGGTCCGCGAGCAGCGCCCGCACCAGTTTGTTGTTAAGCGCATGCCCGGACTTGAAGCCCTCGTAGGCCCCCAGGATCGGACCACCCGCCAAATACAGGTCGCCGATCGCATCCAGGATCTTGTGGCGCACGAATTCGTTGGTGTAGCGCAAGCCGTCGTCGTTGAGTACGCGGTACTCGTCCAGCACGATCGCATTGTCCATCGAGCCACCCAGGCCCAGGTTGCGTTCGCGCATGTACTCCAGGTCACGCATGAAGCCGAACGTGCGTGCCCGCGAGATTTCCTTGATGTAGGCGGCGGTCGAGAACTCGATTTCCTGGCGCGACTGCTTGGCCGGGATCATTGGATGGTCGAACTCGATGGTGAAGCCTAGCTTGTAGCCGTCATAAGGCTCGAAGCGCGCGATCTTGTCGCCATCGCGCACTTCAACCGTCTGCTTGATCCGGATGAAACGCTTGGCCGCGTCCTGCTCGACGATGCCCGCCGATTGCAGCAGGAACACGAACGGACCGGACGAACCGTCCATGATCGGCAGCTCGGCCGAGGACAGCTCCACGATCACGTTGTCCACGCCCAGACCTGCCAGCGCGGACATCAGGTGTTCGACGGTCTGGATCTTGGCGCCGTCGTAAGTCAGACCGGTACACAGCGTGGTCTCGGTGACCAGCTCGGCGTCGGCCGGCACTTCCACTACCGGCTCCAGGTCCACACGGCGGAACACGATGCCGTGATTGACCGGCGCCGGGCGCAGGGTCATGTAGACCTTGTCACCGCTGTGCAGGCCGACACCGGTGGCGCGGATCGTGTTCTTGAGAGTGCGTTGCTGGGTCATTAGGTAGTCTGAGTTACCGATGCGGACGGGGCCGAACCGGGGTGGGGATACCACCAATCTAGCTTCATCTTAACAAATGTCCGTGGCGGCATTTGTAACGCCATGGCAATACCGGCGTCAAAACCGCCGGGTCGTGACCGACCCGGCAGAAAGAGGACACCGCTCCAGCACCGGAGAGGACAAGGCCCCGATGCCGTTATTGGACCGACCTGGCGCGACGGGCTTCCGGACGATTGCCTGGAAACTCGCCGCCGGAACCGGCCTCAGTCAGCCTGGCGACGCAGGAACGCCGGGATATCCAGGTAGTCGCTCGGCAGTTCTGCCGCAGCCGGTGCCGGACCGGCGCTGGCGCTACCGACCGAGTCGCTGCTCGGACGACGCAGGCCTAGACCCATCGAGCCGCCGACCGCCTTGGATACCGCATCGGCACCGCTGGCATCGAAATCCTCGAATTCCGGCTGGCCGGTGGTGGCGTTGCGCACCAGCTTGATCGGAGCACGCTGGTCCGAGCGCTGCGACTGGCGCGACACCGCACGGTTCAGGCCGGTGGCGACCACGGTCACGCGCACTTCGTCCTGCATGTCGGGATCCAGCACGGTACCCACCACCACGGTCGCATCCTCCGAGGAGAACGCTTCGATGGTGCGGCCGATCTCGTCGAACTCGGACATGGTGAAGTCCGGGCCGGCGGTGATGTTGACCAGGATGCCGTTGGCGCCGGCCAGGTTGACGTCGTCCAGCAGCGGGTTCTGGATCGCCGCTTCGGCTGCCGCCTGTGCACGGTCGTCGCCGCGAGCGGAGCCGGTACCCATCATCGCCAGGCCCATTTCCGACATCACGGTACGCACGTCGGCGAAGTCGACGTTGATCAGGCCCGGACGCACGATCAGGTCGGCGATGCCCTGCACCGCGCCTTGCAGCACGTCATTGGCAGCGCGGAAGGCCTGGATCATGGTGGCGTTGCGGCCGAGCACGGTGATCAGCTTCTCGTTGGGGATGGTGATCAGCGAGTCGCAATGCTGGCTCAGTTCCTCGATGCCCTTCAGCGCCACCTGCATGCGGCGACGGCCTTCGAACGGGAACGGCTTGGTGACCACGGCCACGGTCAGGATGCCCATTTCCTTGGCCAACTGCGCGACCACCGGGGCTGCGCCGGTGCCGGTGCCGCCGCCCATGCCGGCGGTGATGAACACCATGTCCGCACCCTGCAACGCGTCCATGATGCGCTCGCGGTCTTCCAGCGCGGCCTGGCGGCCGACTTCCGGGTTGGCGCCCGCGCCCAGTCCCTTGGTGACGTTGGTGCCGAGTTGCAGCTGCAGCTTGGCGCCGCAATTCTTGATCGCCTGCGAGTCGGTGTTGGCGGTGATGAACTCCACCCCGTCGACGCTGCTGCTGACCATGTGTGCCACGGCGTTGCCGCCGCCGCCGCCAACGCCGACGACCTTGATCACTGCGTTGGGTGCCATCTTTTCGATCAATTCAAAATGTGCCATGTCCGTGTCCTCTTTGAGCCGGTCGGGGGATTCAGGAGTGGGGGTCCGGAAGCGCTCCGTTCCCTTTCCTGCCTCCCTTGCCGGCGAGTGTTGTTGTTTGAACGCCTGGAATCCGGAGTCGAGATTCGGGATGCGCCGTTGCGTCCCGGTACCCGGCTCACCGCCCCACGACGGAATGCCTGCAAAAGAAAACCTATCGCCTACCTGCCCACCGCTCTCCGCTCATGCCGCTTTTTTGCTGTTGCTGTTGCTGCCATCCCTGCGACTGCTGATTCCCGGCGCTCAAAACTCGCCGCGATACCAGTTCTTCAATTTTTTGAACAAGCTTCCGGCGCGTCCGGTCGGGATCGACGGACGCCGTGGATGTTCGATCTGGCTACCCATCAGCAGCAGGCCCACGCCGGTGGCGTGCACCGGGTTGCCGACCACTTCGCCCAACCCGGTGACGTGCTGCGGGATACCCACGCGTACCGGCATCTGCAACATTTCCTCGGCCAGTTCGACCACCCCTTCCATCTTCGAGGCACCACCGGTGAGCACCATGCCGGCCCGCACCAGTTCCTCGAAACCGGAGCGGCGCAGTTCGGCCTGCACCATCTCGAAGATTTCCTCATAGCGGCCCTGCACCGCCTGCGCCAGCGCATGGCGCGGCATGCGGCGCGGCGGGCGGTCGCCGACCGAAGGCACCTGGATGCTTTCCTCGGCGGTGGCCAGCTGCGCCAGCGCGCAGGCATAGCGCACCTTGATCTGCTCGGCTTCCGGGGTCGGCGTGCGCAGCATGTGCGCGATGTCGTTGGTGACGTGGTCGCCCGCGATCGGCAGCGACGCCGTGTGGCAGATCGCGCCCTGCACGTAGACCGCCAGATCGGTGGTGCCGGCGCCGATGTCCACCAGCACCACACCCAGTTCGCGCTCGTCGGCGGTCAGCACCGCCACGCTGGAAGCCAGCGACGACAGCACCAGGTCATCGACCTGCAACCCGCACTTCTGCACGCACTTGCTGATGTTGGCTGCGGCCGATTGCGCGCACACCACCAGGTGCGCGTGCACCTCCAGGCGCACGCCGGTCATGCCGACGGGATTGCGGATGCCTTCCTGGGAGTCGTCCAGCACGTATTCGCGCGGGATCGCGTGCAGGATGCGCTGGTCGGCCGGAATCGCCACGGCCTTGGCAGCGTCCAGTACGCGCTCCAGGTCGCCCCAGGTCACTTCGCCGTCGCGGATCGGCACGATCCCCGGCGAGTTCTTGCACTGCACGTGGTTGCCGGAGATCGACGCATACACCGAGCGGATCTCGCAACCGGCCATCAGTTCGGCTTCTTCCACCGCACGCTGGATCGACTGCACGGTGGACTCGATGTCCACCACCACGCCGCGCTTGAGCCCGCGCGATTCGTGCGAACCGATGCCGATCACCTCGATCGGGTTGCCGGGCGAATACTCGCCGACCAGCGCCACCACCTTCGAGGTGCCGATATCGAGTCCGACGATGAGGGATTTGTCGCCTTTGCGGTTCATGTTTTAAAGCCGGGAATGGAAATGGGGGATTGGGAATTGAGGAAAAGCGGGGTGCGCGCAGCGACGGGGGGCGTAGCGGTCGCGGCGCTTCGTCGCGAAGGCGTCTTCTCCACTCCCGACCCCTTGATCTCCAATGCCTGCCGCTCCACGGTGAAACCATTGGTGTAGCGAAGATCGGCGCGGGCCAGCGCCGGTTGCGAATCGCGCAATTGCGGCAGCACCCGCGCGAAACGTTGCAGCCGGGCCTTGGCATCGTCGCGCCCGACCACGATCTGGAGGCCGTCGCTGAGGCCGAGCGACCAACTGCCGCGCGCATCCATCTCCAGCCTCTCCACCTCCACGCCGGTCGGCGCGAACAGCGTGCGCGAGTCGTTGTACAGCGCCATCACTTCCTGGGTCTTGCTGTCCGGACCCCCGAGCTGCGGCAGTTGCTGGTCCTTCAAACGCGGCGGCGTCGGGAACAGCCGGCCCTGCTCGGACAGCATGCGATCCGTGCCCCAGCGCGCGAACGGCTTGTGTTCGACCACGCGCACTTCCAGCACGTCCGGCCAGCGCTTGCGCACCTGCGCGCTCTCCACCCACGGCAGCTGCGCGATCGCGTTCTGCGCATCCTGCAACTTGACCGCGAAGAAACCCGAACGCGCATACGGCAGCAGCACCGCGCGCAATTCCTCGGCCGGCACGCGCTTGAAATCGCCGCTCACCCGCAGCCGGCTCAGCGGCCAGCGCTCGGCGCCGACCCAGCCGTTGAGCACGGCCACCACCGGCAGCGCGACCAGCGCCACCGCGAGCAACCAGGCCAGGATGCGCAGCGTGGTGTTCATGCGCGCCCACCTTGAGTGGGATTGGGAATCGAGGATGGGGCGGCAACGCCAACGCCAACGACACGCGCGGCGCCGCTGCAGACGAATTCTCCATTCCGAATCCCGAATCCCGATGTCATAGCGTCTGCTCCAGCAGTCGCCACACCAGATCCTCGAAGCTGATGCCGAGCTGGCGTGCAGCCTTGGGCACCAGCGAATGACTGGTCATGCCTGGCGCGGTGTTCACTTCCAGCAGATACAGCTGGCCGCTGGCGCGGTCGCGCATCACGTCCACGCGCCCCCAGCCCCGGCAGCCGGCCGCGCGGAACGCAGCCAGGCCGAGCCGTCCGAGTTCGGCCTCGGCGTCGCCTTCCAGCCCCGGGCACAGGTATTGGGTGTCCTCGGCCACGTATTTGGCGTTGTAGTCGTACCACTGGCCCTTGGGCACGATGCGGATCGACGGCAGCGCGGCATTGCCGACCACGGCCACGGTCAGTTCGTCGCCTTCGATCAATTGTTCCATCAGCAGTTCGCCGTCGTAGCGCACCGCCAATGCCTGGGCCTCGTCCAGCTGCGCGTCCTCGAACACGCGGCTGATGCCGACGCTGGAACCCTCGTTGGCCGGCTTGACGATCACCGGCAAGCCGAGCGCGTGCGCGGCAGCATGGATGTCGTCGCCGGGCAGCAAGCGCACGTAGCGCGGCGTCGGCAGGTCCAGCGACAGCCACACCTGCTTGGTGCGGACCTTGTCCATGCTCAGCGCCGAGCCCAGCACTCCGGAGCCGGTATACGGCACGCCGAAGGCTTCCATCAGCCCCTGCACGATGCCGTCCTCGCCACCGCCACGATGGCCGTGCAGCACATTGAATACGCGGTCGAACTGCTTCGCGCCCAGCGCCTGCGCCAGGGCCGGGATACCGTCCACCGGCTGCGCATCGACGCCGCGCGAGCGCAGCGCCTCCAGCACGTTGCGGCCGGAATCCAGCGACACCTCGCGCTCGCTGGACCCGCCGCCAAGCAGCACCGCGACCCGTCCGAACACGGCCGGGTCCTGGTTGCGCGGCGCCTGCATCAATGCGCTCATGCCTGGCCTCCGGTGCCGAAGCCATCGGTCGCCAATTGCTGGGCGACATAGCCGATATCGCCGGCGCCCATCATCAACAGCAGATCACCGTCCTGAAGGACGTCCGGCAGCACCTGCAACAGTCCGGCGACCTGCCCTACCACCACCGGCTCGCTGCGACCGCGCGCACGGATCGCGCGCGCCAGCGACTTGGAGTCGGCGCCCGGGATCGGGGCTTCGCCGGCCGGATAGACTTCGCTGAGTACCAGCGCGTCGACCGTGCTGAGCACTGCGGCGAAGGCGTCGAACTGGTCGCGCGTACGGCTGTAGCGATGCGGCTGGAAGGCCACGACCAGGCGCTTGTCCGGCCAGCCGCCACGGGCGGCGGCGAACACCGCTTCCAGTTCGCGCGGATGGTGGCCGTAGTCGTCGACCACGCGTACGCGCGCGCCGGTCTCGGTGGTGACCTCGCCCAGATCGTTGAAACGACGGCCGATGCCGGCGAAGCTTTCTAGCGCACGCGCGATGGTTTCCGGCGCCACGCCCAATTGCCAGCCCAGCGCAGCGGCGGCCAGTGCATTGAGTACGTTGTGGCGGCCCGGCAGCGCCAGCGTCACCGCCGTGCTGCTGCCTTCGGGCAGGCGCAGGGTGAAGCGCATGCGCGCGCCGTCCTGCACCACGTCCTCGGCGCGTATGTCGGCGCCGTCGCTCAGGCCATAGGTCATCACGTGGCGCGGTGTCTGGCTCGCCAGCTTGGCCACTTCCGGATCGTCGATGCACAGCAGCGCCAGCCCGTAGAACGGCAGGCGTTGCAGGAACTCGGCAAACGCCGCCTGCACTCGGGCGAAGTCGTTACCGTAGTTCTCCAGATGATCGGCATCGATATTGGTGATCACCGCCACCAACGGATTCAGGCGCAGGAAGCTGCCGTCGCTTTCGTCGGCCTCGGCCACCAGCCACTGGCCGGATCCGAGCTTGGCGTTGGCGCCGGCCGCCAGCAGCTGTCCGCCGATCACAAAGGTCGGGTCCAGCCCGCCTTCGCTGAGTACGGCCGCCGCCAGGCTGGTGGTGGTGGTCTTGCCATGTGTACCGGCCACTGCAATGCCACGGCGGAAACGCATCAGCTCGGCCAGCATTGCCGCGCGCGGCATGATCGGGATGCGCTGGCTGCGCGCTTCCATCAATTCGGGGTTGTCTTCGCGGATGGCGCTGGACACGACTACGCAGTCGGTGCCGAGCACATTGGCGGCCGAGTGACCGCGCATCACCCGCGCGCCCAGCCCGGCCAGGCGGCGGGTAGCGCTGTTGTCGGCGTTGTCCGAACCGGACACCTCGTAGCCCAGCGTCAGCATCACCTCGGCGATGCCGCTCATGCCGGTGCCACCGATGCCGACAAAATGCACGCGCGGGAACGCGCGGACCAGATCACCGGTGTCGTTGAGGCGACGGATCACCGGGCACCTCCTGCGCAGCCGACGA
>JAATFS010000432.1 GCA_015655035.1 Lysobacterales bacterium
ATCTTCTTCACTCGCCGGATGACGACGGTGGATTTGGCCTCGGCCACGCGCGCGTTCCTACTTGATCGTCTTCAGGTGCTGCTCGAATTCCGAGAATCCAGGGCGCACGTTCGATGGCAGCGTCTTGCGCGCGAATTCCAGGGCAATCTTCGGGTTGTAGCCGCGCAGGCAGGCCAGCATCGCGGTCTTCACCGATTCGTAGATGCGGCTGTCCTGTTCGGCGCGCGCTTCCATCGCCGTCGCCATCGGCCCGATGAAGCCATACGCCAGCAGGATGCCGAGGAAGGTGCCCACCAGTGCCGCAGCCACATGGCCGCCGATTTCCTCGATCGGGCCACCGATCGAGCCCATGGTGATGACGATGCCCAGCACCGCTGCCACGATGCCGAAGCCGGGCAGGCCATCGGCGACCTTGGTCAAGGCATGCGATGGCGCCATCGCTTCGTGGTGGTGCTTTTCCAGCTCCAGTTCCAGCAGTGGCTCCAGCTCGTGCGGCTCGATGTTGCTGCCGATCATCAGGCGCAAGCAGTCGGTCATGAAGTCGAGCAAGTGGTGGTCGGCCAGCACCTTGGGATAGTTGGCGAACAGCGCGCTTTCCTGCGGGTTTTCCACATGCTCTTCGAGCGCCATGAAGCCGTCGCGGCGGGCCTTGTTGAGCAGTTCATAGATCAGCGACAGGATGTCCCGGTAGTCGTCGGACTTGTACTTGGGTCCCTTGAACACGGCAATGCTGCTGAGCAAGGTCTGCTTGACGATCTTGGCCGGCGTGCCGACCAGGAACGCGCCCAGCGCCGCACCGCCGATGATCACGAGTTCATAGGGTTGCCACAGTGCCCCCAGCTTGCCGTGCGACAGCACGTAGCCGCCGACGACACTGAGGATCACCACGATGAAGCCGACCAGGATGAGCATGACAACGCCGAAACGGGAGAGATATGTCTTTATTCGGCGGTGGCATACGATTCTTAAGACATTGCGTGCATCTTGTTCAGCTCAGGCTGGGCCGTCATCGAGCCAATGCCTACGCGTTGCTGGCCTCGGCGCCGCCGCGCCGCAACGGATCTGGCAGCGGCGTCCCCTGTTCCACGAAGCCCAGTGAGACCGAATTCAGACAATGGCGCTCGCCGGTGGGCGGCGGGCCGTCCGGGAATACATGGCCGAGGTGGCTGCTGCAACGGGCGCAGACCACTTCGGTACGGACCATGCCGTAGCTGGTATCGCGGATCTCGCGCACATGCGCACTGTCGTAGGGGGCGAAGAAGCTCGGCCAGCCGGTGCCGGAATCGAACTTGGCGCTGGAGCGGAACAGCGGTAGCCCACACAGGCGGCAGGTGTAGACACCTTCGAGCTTGTTGTCCAGGAACACGCCACAGAACGGCGACTCGGTGCCGTGATGAAGCAGTACCCGCTGCTCTTCGTCGCTGAGGGTGGCGATGAGCGCGTCGCGCTGGGCGGAGGAGGGTGGGGTCAGGTCGAACTGGCTCATGGGGTTCTCGCACGGAGGCACTGGCGGACTGCCGGCACTGCCTCCAGATATTGTGGCCGGGGTGGCGCGGATCAACTCATCGAATCGATGCAGGCCCGGGCGTGGTTGGCCAATGCCACGGAAGCGACTGCGTGCCCGGCAGTGATCCGAAGCTTGATCCCATCCATGTTGAGGCGCCAGCTCCAACATGGCCTGGTGAGCGGTTGCTTGCACGCCGATGGTCCCCACATCAAAGCTTAAGTCCTGTTGCGGCGCATCCCCATGACCAGCTCCCTGTATTCCCGTGTGTTGTTCACCTCGGTGTTGCTGATGGCGGCAGGTGGCGGCCAGGCGCAGACACTGTCGCCCAGCAAGCCAGCCGTCCAGAGCCGTGCCAGCACCCAGGTGCAGGCTGCCAGCAAGCCGGCGACGTTGGCCAAGCCTGCGTTGAAGGCATCGGCGCCGGCGCTGTCCAGCCAGCTCGGCCAGCGCCCGCAGAGCGCGCCGATTTCCTCGCGCGGACCGGCCCAGGCGCTTCCTTCGAGCAAGCCTGTTCCGGTGCAGGGGGCGACCAAGATCTACGACCGCGACGGCAAGCTGTTGAACGACATGAGACCGGCCGGACCCAACCGGGTGCTGGATACCCGTACCGGGCGCTACTACAGCACCGAGCCGTCGGGTAAGGGCGTGCGTATCGCTCGTTAGCGGTTGCGGCATCGCGCGTACGGTCCGACGACGGGCGTCCCGGGCGCTGTGGATTGGCCGGTGGACCGCCCTCATCCGCCCTGCGGGCACCTTCTCCCGTGAACGGGAAGAGGGAAGGGGGTGCGGATATTCAATCGGCGATCGGCAGGCTCAGCGTTTCCTTCACTTCCTCCATCACGATGTAGCTCTTGGACTCGCGCACGTGCGGCAGCGTCAGCAGCGTGCTGCCCAGCAGTTTGCGGTACGAGGCCATCTCGCTGATGCGCGCTTTGATCAGGTAGTCGAAGTCGCCCGACACCAGATGACATTCCAGGACGTTCGGCAGGCGTAGCGCGGCGCGGCGGAACTCTTCGAAAATGTCGCCGGACTTGTAGGCCAGGCTGATTTCCACGAACACCAGCAGGCTCGCCTTCAAGTAGTGTGGGTCCAGCCGTGCGTAGTAGCCGGTGATGGCGCCATCGCGTTCCAGCCGCCGCACCCGCTCGGTGCACGGCGTGGTCGACAGGCCAACGCGCTCGCCCAGCTCGGTAAAGGAAATACGCCCTTCCTGTTGCAGGATGCGCAGGATCTTGCGGTCGATCTTGTCCAGTTCGCGGGTGCGTGCGGCCATCGCGTTCGGTCTCCAGGCGGATTTGCCAGGAAATTATCTCGCAGTTGCCTATATTGTTGGGTAATAACGCTGTCTTGGTGTGAATATACTGCGTTGGAATGGTGGTCCATCGCCCTGCTTCCGGGGAATGATCTGGTCTAGAGGTGCAAATGCGTGTACTGATATTGGGCAGTGGCGTGATCGGGACGACCAGCGCCTGGTACCTGGCCCAGGCCGGGTGCGAGGTCACCGTGGTCGAGCGCGAGCCGGCGTCGGCGCTGGAGACCAGCTATGCCAATGCCGGGCAGTTGTCGTTCGGCTACACCTCGCCCTGGGCCGCCCCGGGGGTGCCGCTGAAGGCGATGAAGTGGCTGTTCGAGCAACACGCCCCGCTGTCGATCCGGCCCACCCGCGACTTGCGCCAGTACCTCTGGCTGGCACAGATGCTGCGTAACTGCACCGCCGAGCGCTACGCGATCAATAAAAAGCGCATGGTGCGCATGTCCGAATACAGCCGCGACTGCCTCAACGAGCTGTGCGCGCAGACCGGCATCGATTTCGAGGGCCGGCGCCTGGGCACCACCCAGTTGTTCCGTACCCAGCAACAGCTGGATGCCGCAGCCCAGGACATCGAGGTGCTGGCGCAGTACGGCGTGCCCTATCAGGTCCTGGGCGCCGCTGACATCGCGCGCTACGAGCCGGGTCTGGCGCAGGGCGGGGCGCAGCTGGCCGGCGCATTGCGCTTGCCCAACGACCAGACCGGCGATTGCCGGCTGTTCACCCAGCGCCTGGCGCAGTTGGCGGTCGCGGCCGGCGTTGAGTTCCGCTATGGCCAGACCATCGAATCGCTGCAACACGATGGCCAGCGGCTCACTGGAGTGCGCATCGATGGCCGCGTGGAGACGGCCGACCGCTACGTGGTCGCGCTCGGCAGCTATTCGCCGGACATGGTGCGGCCACTCGGGCTGCGCCTGCCGGTGTACCCGCTCAAGGGATTCTCGCTGACGCTGCCGATCGTCGATGCGGCGCGCGCGCCGACCTCGACCATCCTTGATGAGAGCTACAAGATCGCGATCACCCGTTTCGACGAGCGAATCCGCGTCGGTGGCATGGCCGAGGTCGCCGGTTTCGACCTATCGCTCAATCCCAAGCGCCGCGCCACGTTGGAAATGGTGGTGCAAGACCTGTTTCCGGGCGGTGGCGAGCTGGAGCGCGCCGAGTTCTGGACCGGGCTGCGCCCGGCCACGCCGGACGGTACCCCGGTGGTCGGCGCCACCCCTTACGCCAACCTGTTCCTCAACACTGGGCACGGCACGCTGGGCTGGACGATGGCCTGCGGCTCGGGCCGCTACCTGGCCGACCTGATGCAGTCGCGCCAGCCGCAGATCCACAGCGAGGGTCTGGACATCTTCCGTTACCTGCCGTCGCATACGGCTCATCAGCAAGAGACTGCAGCGTGCGTCCAGCCCATGCGTTGATCGACCTGGGCGCGTTGCGCCACAACTACCGGCTGGCGCGTCGCCTCGGTGGCGGCAAGGCCCTGGCGGTGGTCAAGGCCGATGCCTACGGCCACGGCGCGGTGCGCTGCGCGCAGGCATTGGAAGCGGAGGCGGACGGTTTTGCCGTGGCCTGCATCGAGGAGGCGCTCGAACTGCGCCAGGCCGGCATCCGCGCGCCGATCCTGTTGCTGGAAGGCTTCTTCGAGGCCGATGAGCTGGCGCTGATCGCCGAGCACGACCTGTGGACCGCAGTGGCCTCGCCCTGGCAGGTGCGTGCGTTGGCCGC
>JAATFS010000260.1 GCA_015655035.1 Lysobacterales bacterium
ACCATCACCCCGCTGGTGTCCTTGTCCAGCCGATGCACCACCCCGGCGCGCGGCAGTGCCGACAGCGCAGGATCCCGGTACAGCAAGCCATTGACCAGGGTACCGTCCGGATTGCCGGCGCCCGGATGGACCACCAGCCCGGCCGGCTTGTCGATCACGAACACCTGATCGTCCTCGTACAGCACCGACAACGGGATGTCCTGGGGCAGGGAGTGAGTCTGGGTCTCCAGCACCACCTGCAACTGCACGTTTTCCCCGCCCCGGACCGGATCGCGCGGGCGCGCCGGCTCCCCGTTCAGCAGCGCATCGCCGGACTTGATCCACTCGGCCAGCCGAGAGCGTGAAAATTCAGGAAACAGCTCGGCCAGCACGGCGTCGAAGCGGCGCCCGGCGGCGCTGTCCGGCACAACGGCCTGGCGGAGGGTATCAGAGGTGTTCTGGGGCATAAAAACCAAGGGTGCAAGAACGGCGATCGGGAGAATTTGGCGTCTGTGGCGGCCAGAGTCAGTCGCCGGACAGGCCACTAGGCTATCATCGACCTTTCGATTTCCTGACGCGCGTCCCGCCAAGCTCCCATGATCCGACGCTCCAAGTTCTCCGCGCCCGCCCGCCTCTTCATCCTTTTGCTGGTCATGGTGTTCGCTGCCACCGGCTGCCACCGTGGCGCCAAGGACAAGAATCCCGAAGAAGGCATGCCGGTCGAGCAGCTCTATGGCAAGGCCCATGGCCTGATGGAAAAAGGCAACTGGGCGGGGGCCGAGTCCAGCTTCAAGCGTCTGGTCGCCCAATACCCATATGGCCCGTACACCGAACAGGCGATGATCGAAAGCGCCTACGCCCAGTACAAGGCCGGCAAGCACGACGACGCGGTGTCGAGCATCGACCGCTTCATCCGCACCTATCCGACCCATCGCAACATCGCCTACCTGTACTACCTGCGTGGCCTGGCCAACGGCAATCGCGACACGGTGTTCCTACGCCGCGTCTGGTCGCTGGACCCCAGCCGCCGCGACCTGTCCTCGCCGCAGCAGGCCTACAACGACTTCAACACCGTCACCGACCGCTACCCGAACAGCCGCTACGCCGCCGACGCGCGCGCGCGCATGCTCGTATTGCGCGACATCTTCGCCCAGCACGAACTGGACAACGCGCTGTACTACCTGCGCCGCAATGCCTGGGTCTCGGCCGCCGGGCGCGCCAATTACGTGCTGGAAACCTATCCGCAGAGCGCCTACCAATACGACGCAATCGCGGTACTGGGCGAGGCCTACACCCACCTGGGCAACAAGCAACTGGCCGACGACTCTCGTCGCGTGCTGGAGCTGAACGACCCCAAGCACCCGTGGCTGACCGGCGACTGGCCGAAGTATCCGTGGGCAATCCGCAAGCTCAACCCGTTCGGTGGCGAGAAGTCCGCCACTACCGGCCAGCGCAACGCCGAGATCGACAAGGATTGAGCGGCTGTCGCATCGATACCGAATCAGGGGCCGGAAGGCCCCTTTTTCATGGCGCGGAACCAGGCACGGCGACCGCTCAAGCCGGCACTACTGCCCCCGATATCCGTTGGTGATCGGGTAACGGCGCTCACGCCCGAACGCACGGCGCGACACTTTCGGGCCCGGCGCCGCCTGATGGCGCTTCCATTCACTGATGCGCACCAGCCCCAGCACCCGGTCGACCACCTCGGCGGCATAGCCTGCGGCGACGATGTCCTCACGCGACTGTTCCTGGTCCACGTAGCGGTAGAGGATGCCGTCGAGCACATCGTAAGGCGGCAGCGAATCCTGGTCGGTCTGGTTGGCGCGCAACTCGGCCGACGGTGGCCGCGCGATCACCGCCGGGGGAATCACCGGCGCGCCTCCGACGGTGTTGCGCCATTTCGCCAGCCCGAACACCTCCGTCTTGTACAGGTCCTTCAACGGCGCGTAGCCGCCGCACATGTCGCCATAGATGGTGGCATAGCCGACCGCGTACTCGCTCTTGTTACCGGTGGTCAGTAACAGCCCGCCGAACTTGTTGGCCAGCGCCATCAGGATCACGCCACGGCTGCGCGACTGCAGGTTTTCCTCGGTGATGTCCGGCTGGGTGCCCTCGAACATCGGCCCCAGCGCCTGCAACAAGCCCTGGAATGCCGGCTCGATCGCCACCGTGTCCAGCTTCACGCCCAGCGCGCGGCACTGCTCGGAGGCCAGATCGTTGGACAAATCGGCGGTGTAGCGCGACGGCAACCGCACCGCATGCACGTTGTCGGCGCCCAGCGCATCGACCGCGATCGCCAGTACCAACGCCGAATCAATGCCACCGGACAGGCCCAGCCAGACCTTTGAGAAACCATTCTTGCGGCAATAGTCCTGAACCCCGCGCACCACTGCGCGCCAGGCCAGCGCATCCATGCTTTCGTCGCCATCGTCCACCCACACCACCGGCGTGAAGCGGCGCTCGCCTGCGGCATAGTCGACCAACAGCCATTGCTCGGTAAACGCGGCTGCGGCCGGATGCACGGTACCATCGCCATCCGCCACCACCGAGGCACCATCGAACACCAGCGCATCCTGCCCACCGACCACGTTGAGGTAGGCAATCGCCGCCCCGCTCTCGCGGGTGCGTTCGGCCATCAGCGCATCGCGCTGGGCATGCTTGCCGCGTTCGTAAGGGGACGCATTAGGGACCAGCACCAGTTCGGCCCCGGCCCGCACCGTAGCGGCCAGTGGCTCGGCGAACCACAGGTCCTCGCAGATCACCAGGCCGACCTCCACCCCCTTGACCGTGAACACACAGCTCTCGCCATCCGGGTCCACATCGAAATAGCGGCGCTCGTCGAACACGGCATAGTTGGGCAGTTCGCGCTTGCGGTAGGTCGCCTCGATGCGCCCCTCGCGCAGCACGCTGGCAGCGTTGTAGACCACGCTACCGGCACTCTGCGGCCAGCCGACCACGGCGACGATGTCCTGCGCGGCGGCAGCGATCTTCGCCACTGCCTGTTCGCAATGGGCCAGGAAGCCGGGCCGCAGCAGCAGATCCTCCGGCGGATAACCACTGACGGCCAGTTCCGGGAACAACACGATGTCGGCACCGAACTCGTCGCGCGCCTCGGCGATCAGGTCGATGATGCGCTGGGTGTTCTGCGCGACCGCCCCCACCGGGAAGTCGAACTGGGCCAGGGCGATGCGAAGGGACTGGGACATGTCAGCGGCCTTGTGCGGTGTCCATCCACGGCGTGGACGGAGGGGAAGAGGGGCGATGCGCCGACAGCCATCGTGCGATCGCGTCGCAGACCTCGTCGGTGTTCGCCAGCACTGCATTATTCCAGAAGCGCAGCCCCCCGAAGCCCTGGAGGCACAGGAAGGCATCACGACGGACATCGTGGCTGGATTACTGGTACTGGCTACCGTCGAGTTCGACGATCACTGCATGCTCGAGGCAAGCGAAGGCGGCGATGCAGGGCATCGAGTGCCCCGCTTGCTGGACGGGTCCCGGCGAGGTTGTCGGCGACGGCCGTGCGGGGTGGCAGGGAAAGCGGCCCTCACCCCCTGCCCCTCTTCTGCAAGCGGGAGAGGGGGAAGCTCGATCCCATACTTCCACTGTTGCCTCACTCGCTTCGCCCGCTTGCGGGAGAAGGGGCACGAAGGGCGGATGAGCGCCCACCGCCCAAGGAGATGCCCGCCATCAAGTCACTCCTGCAATCGCAAACGAAAAGGCCGCCCGGAGGCGGCCTTTTCGATCAAGCAACGGACAGCGCTCTGCCGCTTACTTCACCAGCGCAGCGATGGCCGCACCCAGATCGCCCGGCGAGCGGACGGTCTTGACGCCTGCCGCTTCCATCGCAGCGAACTTGCCCTCAGCCGTGCCCGAACCGCCCGAAGCGATCGCGCCCGCGTGGCCCATGCGCTTGCCCTTCGGGGCCGAGGCACCGGCGATGAAGCCGACGACCGGCTTCTTGACGTGGGCCTTGATGTACTCGGCGCCGGCTTCCTCGGCGTCGCCGCCGATCTCGCCCACCATGATGATGCCTTCGGTCTGCGGGTCTTCGTTGAACAGCTTCAGGCAGTCGACGAAGTTCAGGCCATTGATCGGATCGCCACCGATACCGATGACGGTGGACTGGCCCAGGCCGGCGGCGGTGGTCTGCTTGACCGCTTCATAGGTCAGCGTG
>JAATFS010000116.1 GCA_015655035.1 Lysobacterales bacterium
CGGCGTGGTTGCCGATGGCCAGACGCTGGCGGTCGGCGGTTTTGGCCTGTGCGGTATTCCCGAGGCGCTGATCACCGCGCTGCGCGATTCCGGGGTCAAGGATCTGACGGTGATCTCCAATAACGCTGGCGTGGACGGCTTCGGCCTGGGCCTGCTGCTGGCCACGCGGCAGATACGCAAGATGATTTCCTCCTACGTGGGCGAAAACAAGGAGTTCGAGCGCCAGTACCTGGCCGGCGAGCTGGAGCTGGAGTTCAACCCGCAAGGCACGCTGGCCGAGCGCCTGCGTGCGGGAGGGGCGGGTATACCGGCCTTCTACACCGCTACCGGCTACGGCACGATCGTGGCGGAGGGCAAGCCAACCCAGGAGTTCGACGGCAAGCCCTACGTGCTGGAAACCGCGCTGCACGCCGACGTGGCGCTGGTGAAGGCCTGGAAGGCCGATGCCGCCGGCAATCTGCTGTTCCGCAAGACCGCCCGCAACTTCAATCCGGCCTGTGCGATGGCGGGCAAGGTGTGCATCGTCGAGGTCGAGGAACTGGTGGAGATAGGTGGGATCGATCCGGACCAGGTGCATCTGCCCGGTATCTACGTCGATCGCATCATTCACAACCCCCATCCGGAAAAGCGGATCGAGCAGCGCAGCGTGCGCGAAGAGGTGAAGTGATGGCCTGGACCCGTGAGCAGATGGCCGCGCGCGCGGCCCGCGAACTCAGCGACGGCGCCTATGTGAACCTGGGCATCGGGCTGCCGACGCTGGTAGCCAACCATATTCCCGACGGCGTGGAGGTGTGGCTGCAATCGGAGAATGGCTTGCTCGGCATCGGTCCGTTCCCGACCGAGCAGGAGGTCGACGCGGACCTGATCAATGCAGGCAAGCAGACGGTGACCGCGCGCGTAGGCGCCAGCTACTTCGGCAGCCATGAATCGTTCGCGATGATTCGCGGCGGCCACATCGATCTCGCGATCCTGGGAGCGATGCAGGTGAGTGAGCGTGGCGATCTGGCCAACTGGATGGTGCCGGGAAAGATGGTCAAGGGCATGGGGGGGGCGATGGACCTGGTGGCCGGGGTCAAGCGCGTGGTGGTATTGATGGAGCACATCGCCAAGGACGGTAGCCCGAAGATCGTGGCCGAATGCGATCTGCCGCTTACCGGCGTGGGCGTGGTGGATCGCATCATCACCGACCTGGCGGTGTTCGATGTCGGCCCGCACGGGTTGGAGTTGGTGGAAATCGCCGAAGGCGTGGATGATGCGCAGCTGAGGGCTGGTACGGGGGTTTCCTTCCGTACTGTCCTGTCTTGAATGGGGTGGGCCGGGCGGTTCAGGCGGACGACACCGAGCCTCGCCCGGTAAACGTGTCGCTAACGGCGATTTCCGACAGCCAGGGTGCTTGCCAGCGACCGCTGCCGACACAGTGCAGTGGCACTTGCAGCAGGTCGCGATCCAAATCGAGCTGATCGCTTTCTGCACCGGTAACGGCGAGCAGATCGGTAACGAAAGCGAGAACGCCTTGGTGAACCTGCGCGATTGTCGCCCATTGGCTGGGTGCAGACTCGGGTTGGGCGTAGATTGCAATGGGCTCGTCTTGGTCGATCTCGAAATGCGAGAACTGCGCGTTTGGCGCGGTCAGTAGGCTCTCGAGTAGTAGATCGTGCTCAAGAATCACTGATGCGATCCCATCTTTCTGGACACGTCCATCGAAATAGCGAGCCTCGGCCCAGTTGCGGCCTTCTATCTTGGTGGCGCGGCCGTTCAGCGCGAAATAGCCACCACCTAACGGCGTATCCGTCAGCCGCGAAAGATTGGCCTGGATGCTGCCGGAGTAGCCTATATCCGCCACCATCGCTGGCTGATCGCCCACGGTGGCGCGCCAGTAGCGGAGATAATTGTGGCGTTCGGTTGAAGCGACCTTCAGCAGTGCGTCGGCGGCCGGCTCAAGTAGCTGTGCGATCTCGGTGCGCATCTCTGGTAGGTATACGTCGCGTTTCATGCAGCTGGCACCCAGAACCGCTTCGGCGGCGGAGGTGGCGGCCTCACCCAATCGGGCGCGCAGCAAGTCTTGCAATGAACCGACAAAAGTACTGTCCAACAATAGAACAAGATCATCGAGGCTTCTGAGAGTGGGAGTACCGCTGCCTCTGCGCGAAGTGAGCAAGTAAAGGCCTTGCAACGACGCCAGTGAGGGACAGGCTTCACGTAGCAATTGGAAGACCTGGTTCAACAGGTGACCCTCACGGGCGAGAAACAGCACTGCTGCGACTCCGCGTTCGCGAGCCAGGCGGGTCAACCATGCCACGTAGTCGAAGAGAAGCGGGCCAAGCACGACGTAGCCGAACGACGACGGGGACAGCTGCGGCGCCGGAAGCATGCGCTGCGGCTGCCGATCGACGAGGTCGGCCAAATGGTTGGCGACCAACCCCAGCCATAGCTGATCCTGCCAAGCAGTAGCAGCGCCTTGTGCGGGACGCAGGGGGCGTAGCGCTGGTACGACCTCGAGCAATGCGGCCGGACGAAGTACGTGTACCGGGGTCAGCAGTCGATGCATCTGCGGGCGCTGGATATCGGCGTGCTCGTTGTCGCCCACATGGAGCCAGTGCGCCGGGGATACGTGCTCACGTGAGGGCAGCTGCTGCCAGGCGCTGTCATCGTCCTTGCGCCATCGCGTTTCGCAGGAGACGTACCAGGCCTGCGGCAGCTCGCTGACAGTAACCGGCAATACGTGGCGGAGCATGGCCGTATCCATGTACATGTCTGATAGTGCCACGAGACGCTTGCCGCGCGCGCGCAATACGCCGACCGCCTCCACTACGCCCTGGCGGGGACGCAGCAGGCGAGCTTCCAGCTCTGTTTCAAGCGATTGCAGCGATGTAAGAGGGGCGGACTCTGCGCCGGGTAGAGTGGCCATGGCGCGATAGATGTCGGCCAGGGTGACATCGTGCCCGGCAAGGGCGCGCGCCTTGGTCTCGGCGCGTTCGCGCAGGTCGGCGAAGGCGGACACTCCGTGGCGGCGTTCCGCCAGGTGCGAGAGATAGGCCCGCGCGCCGGTGGGCGTAAGGAAGGGTCTTATGACGAGGGTGTCGAATATGTCCAGTGAGACGAGTTCCGCCTCGAGGGAGGAGAGTGTCAGGCGCGTAGCGAGAGGGGTATCGAATCCCTGGGCCCAATTGCGGGCTCCTTCACTGCTCAGGGCGAGCGTACCGTCGGCGGGAAGGATGCCGACCCATTGGCGCTGATGCCGGACTACCGCCACAAGCATTCGTTCCACTGCATGGTGCAGCGTTCCGTCGATCTCGCCTCGCTCTTCCGGGAAGTCCTCGAGCGTCAGATTCAGATCGTAAAGCGCCCGCAGGCCA
The DNA here is from genome assembly GCA_015655035.1 of Lysobacterales bacterium. Lineage (GTDB taxonomy): Bacteria > Pseudomonadota > Gammaproteobacteria > Xanthomonadales > Xanthomonadaceae > JAATFS01. The sequence continues at coordinate 3,357 of JAATFS010000116.1, forward strand.
TCGACCCGTGCCCAGAACATGGATCCGGCCGGGAAGTCGATGTAGCTCGACGCGTCGATACCGATGCCGAGGCGTTGCCCAAGCTCGCGGCAGACTGCGGCGTTGCTGAGCCAGGTATGCGCCCATAACGGAACACCGTGGTAGCTCTCTGGATAGATCATGCCTAGCTTGGGCTCGGCCTGGAACATGCCCAGCTGCCAGGCGATTCGCTCATGGGCGCCCAGTAGCGAGTTCAGAAGATATCGCCGCCACTGTCCTTGCTCGGTACCCGTGTACAGCGATTTTTTGGTGTGAATGTGCCCTATGACTTCAAGAGCGAGGACCTCGTCGCGGAAAGTGACTAGCAACGGGGCGATGTCACGGCCGCGGTTGGGCACGACGCGGACGTGGAGGTCTTGCAGTCCCGGCAGTTGCGAAAAGCGAGCATGGGCTTGTTGACGGGCGTCCTCATCCATCACCGAGACCATCAACACATAGGGCACCGGCATGTTGCCCAGCGCCACCGCAAACTCTTCGATCAGGTCGGCATAGAAGACATGCGCCATCATCCCGACTTTCAGCTGCAATCGGTCCACGGGTACCGGAGCGGGGAAATGGTGTTCGCCGGGCGGCGGCACGACGGACGCAGGGGAGTGGGAGGCCATCCGTACCCGCTGCAAAAAGCCATGCAAACCCAAGGCGCGCACTACCTTCAGCGATCGCCTTACTACAGCTGCCAGTCCACGCCCACCGCCACCATGGCGCTCGATGGCGCGGTGTATGGCAGCGAGCGGCTGTTTCAGACGTTCAATCATAGAAGCGTGTGCCGTCGCGTACGAATCTTACAGATTCTGGTAATTCGGACCCGAACCGCCTTCCGGTGTCACCCAGTTGATGATCTGGTAGGGGTCCTTGATGTCGCAGGTCTTGCAGTGTACGCAGTTGGCGGCGTTGATCTGCAGGCGCTTGCCGCCGGTGCCGGTGTCGTCGACGATTTCGTAGACGTTGGCGGGGCAGAAGCGGGTGCAGGGATTGTCGTACTCCTGGGCGCAGCGGGTGATGCAGATCTGTGGGTCCAGCACCTGCAGATGCACGGGCTGGTCCTCGTCGTGTTCGGTGGCGGCGAAGTACACCGCTTGCAGCCGGTCGCGCGGAGCCAGTTCGCGCTGCACGTAGTCGCGCTTGGGCTGTTCGTGTTCGCCGAGCTTGTACAGTGTCGACCAGTCGGGTCGATTCTTCAGCGTCCATGGCGAGGCGCCCTTCAATGCGGTCTCCCACGCGCCATTGAGCAGGCCGAACCACAGGCCTTTCTTGAAGCCGGGCTTGATGTTGCGTACCTGCTTCAGTTCGCGCATCACCTCCGAACCGCGCAGCTTGGCGTCGTAGCCTTCCGCTGCCAGCTGCGACTGCACCAGGTGTTCGGCGGCGAGCATGCCACTGCGGATGGCCTGGTGGGTACCCTTGATCTTGGGTACGTTGAGCAGGCCGGCGGTGTCGCCGATCAGCAGCGCGCCCGGCATCTCCACCTTCGGCAACGATTGCCAGCCGCCGGTGACGATCGCGCGCGCGCCTGCCGAGAGGATGCTGCCGCCGTCCAGCAGCGGTTTGATCAGCGGGTGGTTCTTCCATTGCTGGAAGGCTTCCCAGGGCTTGTATTCCGGATCCTTGTAATCCAGTCCGCTGACGTAGCCAAGTGCGATCTGGTTGTTCTCAAGGTGGTACAGGAAGCTGCCGCCGTAGGTGTGGCTGTCGGCCGGCCAGCCCAGGGTGTGCACGATCTTGCCCGGCGTGACGCGGCCCTCGGGTACTTGCCAGAGTTCCTTGATCCCGATCGAGTAACCCTGGGGGTCGCTGTCTTGTGCCAGGTCGAAGCGCTCGATCAGGCGCTTGGTCAAGTGTCCGCGTGCGCCTTCGGCCAGCACGGTGACCTTGGCATGGATGTCGATACCGGCGGTGTAACCGGGTTTGTGCGATCCATCCTTGGCCACGCCCATGTCGCCGATACGTACGCCGATCACCTTGCCATCATCGGCGTGCAGGGTCTCGGCAGCGGCGAAACCGGGATAGATCTCCACGCCCAACGCTTCGGCCTGCGGGGCCAGCCAGGCGCACATCGAGCCGAGGCTGACGATGAAGTTGCCGTGGTTGCGCATGCCGGGGGGCACGACCGGGAGCTTGTATGCGCGCTCCTTGCCGAGAAACCAGAACTCATCTTCAGCGGCTGCCACGCACACCGGAGGCGGGTTGTCGCGCCAGCCGGGCAGCAACGCATCCAGTGGCGCAGGCTCGATCACCGCGCCAGACAGAATCTGTGC
>JAATFS010000203.1 GCA_015655035.1 Lysobacterales bacterium
TCCAGCGTCACCAGGCTCTGGTCCTTCTTGACCGTGTCGCCGACTGCCACCAGCACCTCGATCACCGGCACGTCGCTGTAGTCGCCGATATCCGGCACCCGCGCCTCGACCACGCCACCCGCTGCGCTGGCAGCGGCCGCTACCGGTGCGGGCGCCACCTGAGCGGGCGCCACCGGCGCGGCAGCTTCGGCCTGCGCGGCCTTGGCGGCGGGCTGGGCCGGCTTGGCCTCGGCAGCGTCGTCGGCGGCCTCGATCAGCGCCACGACCTTGCCCTGGGACAGGGCGTCGCCCACCTTGACCTTGAGTTCCTTGACCACGCCGGCAAACGGCGCGGGCACTTCCATCGTCGCCTTGTCCGATTCCAGCGTGACCAGGCTCTGGTCCTTCTTCACCGTATCGCCGACCGCAACCAGCACTTCGATTACCGGGACGTCGCTGTAGTCACCGATATCGGGGACAAGTGCTTCCTTGATTTCGGCCATTACGCTACTCCGGCAACAAGTGGGGAAACTCCTATTGTGGCTGGCCGCGAGCGCAGCGCCAACCGTTGCCTTCGAAAATGATCGCGATCAACGCCGACAGCCCCGCCCAGCACGGCCTGGGCGGCTTCCGCGCGGCAGCCGAGGACGACAATACGCCCGCGCATTGTCCGGAACGCCGGTTTCGCTCAGGCGCCGGCCCCGCAGCTTCGCCAGCCAAGCGCAGCCTGCGGGCAGAAGTCCGGCGCGCGCTCGGTGGCCAGCGGCTACGGCGCCTGCGGCGGTAGATAGGTCAGCAACGGTGTCCAGGCCTGGCGCAAACGCGACAGCGAGAATCCGGCATTGGCCGGGCTGGTGGAGGGCAGCGGCAGCACCGGCAGTCCGGCGGCAGGGCCTTGCAACCGCGGCTGCACATGGCGGCGCCAGGCCTGATAGGCGGCGCCGCCATTGCAGGCCACCGCCTGCAGCTGCGGCAGTTCGGCCAGCAGCGCCGGTAGCGGATTGGCGACGATGCTGCGCGGATCGATCGCCGCATCCAGGCTGCCCACCCGCACGCATTCGCCGATCACGTCCCACACGCCCACGCCGCGCGCCTGCAGCGCCGCCAGGCGTTCGGCGTAGCTGGCGGCGGCATCGAGGTCGAGCAACTGCGACAGCAACGGCCAGAAGCGATTGCGCGGGTGCGCGTAATAGCGCGCCGCGGTCAGCGACGCCGCACCTGGCATCGAGCCCAGGATCAGCACCCGGCAGTTTGGATTCACCTGCGCGTCAAGACCACGCAGCACGAACGCGTCCGTCACGGCCGCTGCATCTCGATGAATATCGGATTTTTGCGAATGGCAGGCACAGCATGCCTCTTGCGAGCGTTCCTGAACAAACGCAATTTTACGCTCCGGCAGGTCGGCAAGGATTCATATTTTTTTAGATAGCTTGTGCGCGCCCCACTCCAAGGGCCTCACAAAATTTAAGACGAGGAGAAACCTCATGCGTTCCACTTCCATCCTGAGCCTGGCGATCGTTTCCGCACTTGCCCTTTCCCCTGTCGCTTTCGCGCAGGACGCCACCACCGCGCAGGACGCGACGGCAGCGCAAGACGTGACCGCCCAGGACACCACGACTGCGCAGGACGTCACCGCTGCGCAAGACACCAGCACTTCCCAGGACGCTACCGCCACCACGGCGACCAGCGCCACCACCGGCCAGCAGGACATCTACGGCAACCCGGTCACCAACGAGACCGCGTCCGGCAAGCATTGGGCAGTGGTTGGCGGCCTCGCGCTGCTGCAGCCCAAGGACGACGCTGCCCCGGGCATCCACAAGCTCGACGGCGACGTGGCGCCGACCCTCAGTGTCAGCTACTACATCAACGACAACTGGGCGGTTGAACTGTGGGGTGCCGCTGACAAGTTCAACCACCGGGTGAAGAACGACGCCGGCAAGATCGGTACGATCGAGCAGCAGCCGATCGCGCTGAGCGCGCAGTACCACTTCGGCCAGGCTGACAACACCTTCCGTCCGTTCGTGGGCGTGGGTTACTACGAGTCGAACATCAGCGGCGAGAAGATCGATGGCCTGTCCGACAGCGGCCAGCACGTTGGCGTGGACACTGCCAAGGGCGTGATCGGTACCCTCGGTGTCGACATGAACATCAACTCGACCTGGTTCGCTCGTGCCGATGCCCGTTACCTGCGGTCGCGCCCGGAACTGAACGTGGGTGGCGAAAGCACCGGTCAGGACCTGGAACTGGATCCGTGGACCGTCGGCGTGGGTATCGGCGCGCGCTTCTAAGCGACGCCGCGATCCACGGCATCCTGCTACGCAGGACGCCGACAGCAGTACCAGGACGGCCGCACTCGCGGCCGTTCTTTTTTATAGTGGGTCCAAGCCCCGCTTTTGCGGTTCACGCCCGTGGCGAGCGGTCGTAACCGTGATAACGCTGGTAGCGCTGCCAACGCCGACGCAGCAGCCAGGCATAGCTCAACGCATAGCCCAGCAACAGCCCGGCCACTGCGAGCAGGCCGGCATGGCTCAACCAGCCTTGCGCCGGCCACGCAGCCCCCTGCCCCAGGCTGCGCCAGCCCTGCACCAAGCCGGCGACTATACGCACCACCACCAATCCCGTCAGTGCCAGCACCAGCCACACGTTGGGCTGATAGAACAAGCCCTTGGCGGTCGTTTCAAATCGGCTCAGCGCCATGCCGAGCACACCGAGCACCAGCCCAGCGGCAAACCCCATCGCCGCGTGCGACCACGCGCCCGCCCACCAGGAACCTGCGACCGCGACGAATACTACGAACACCGCGCTGGAGAGCAGCGCGCCCCACAGGCTCAAGCGGGTCTGCCAGCCGTGCGCCTGCCGTCGCGCCTTGCCGTAGCGAAAGCGTTGCAGCAACGACAACGGCAACAGCAACGCCGCAATCGCCAAGGCAACGACGATCGCCAGCGGTAGCGCGAGCAGTAGCGGCATCGCGGCGGCTCAGAACGCCGGCAGCACCGCGCCCTTGTACTTGCTCTCGATGAAGGCCTTCACTTCCGGGCTGGTGAGCGCCTTGGCCAGCTTCTGTACTCGCGGGTCGTCCTTGTTGTCCGGGCGCGCCACCAGGAAGTTCACGTAGGGCGAGTCCTTGCTCTCGATCGCCAGTGCGTCTTCGGTGGGGTTGAGCCCGGCATCGAGCGCGTAGTTGGTGTTGATCAGCGCCAGGTCGACCTGATCGAGCACGCGCGGCAGCATCGCCGAATCCAGTTCGCGGAATTTCAGCTGCCTGGGGTTCTCGACGATGTCGCGCTGGGTGGACAACGCATTGCTGGCGTCCTTGAGTTTGATCAGCCCGGCCTTGTCGAGCAGGATCAGCGCGCGGCTGTTGTTGCTCGGGTCGTTGGGAATCACCACGTCGGCGCCCTGCGGCAACGCTTGCAGCGACTGGAAGCGGCGCGAATAGGCGCCGAACGGCTCGATGTGGACACCGACCACCGTCACCAGGCCGCTGTTGCGATCGCGGTTGTAGGCATCCAGGTAGGGCTCGGTCTGGAAGTAATTGACGTCGATCTGTTTCTGCACGACCTGATCGTTGGGCTGTACGTAGTCGTTGAACACGCGCACGTCCAGGTTGACGCCTTGCTTGGCCAGGATCGGTTTCACCACCTCGAGGATCTCGGCATGCGGCACCGCAGTGGCGGCGACGCTGAGATGGTCGCTGGTGGCGGTCCCGGATTTTCCGCAGGCTGCCAGCGCAAGCGCGGCGGCTGCCAGTAGAGAACGGAGCAGGAGCTTCTTCATGGTGGGTAGGGGTCCGAAGGATCGAGGGAAACGAAGGGGGTGCATCGACCAAAACTAGCAAATCGACGCGAACAGGGGGATCAACGACCGCGCCAGGCGCAGCGACGGGCCTCAGCGGCGGCTGTAGTGCGCCACCAGCCGGTCGCCCAGCATCTGCAGCAACTGCACCAGCACCAGCAGCGCGATCACCGTCACCAGCGCCACGTCCGAATGCGAGCGCAGATAGCCCTCGCGGTAGGCGACGTCGCCCAGGCCACCGGAGCCGATGGCGCCGCCCATCGCGGTGAAGCCGATCAGCGCGATGGTCGTCACCGTGGCGCCGGCGATCAGGCCGGGCCGCGCTTCCGGCAGCAGCACCCGCGACACCAGTTGCCAGGTCGTCGCGCCCATCGCCTGGCTGGCTTCGATGATGCCGCGATCGACTTCGCGCAGCGCCGTTTCCACCAGGCGCGCATAGAACGGTGCGGCGCCGATCACCAGCGGCAGGATCGCCCCGCGCACGCCGAGCGAGGTTCCCATCACCAGCAGCGTCAGCGGAATCATCGCGATCATCAGGATGATGAAAGGCACCGAGCGCAGCAGGTTGACCACCACTGCGAGTACCCCATGCAGCAGCGGTCGCCGATGCAACTGCTGCGAGCCGGTCAGGAACAGCAGCACACCCAGCGGCAGGCCGATCAGCAGCGTCAACGGCAGCGAGCCGGCCAGCATCAGCAGCGTGTCCAGCACGGCCTGGCCGATTTCGCGCCACTTGGCGGCGTCCAGATTACGGAAGAAGCCGTCCGCAGCGGCGATCAGGGCGACGCTCACTGGCGCAACTCCTCGACGTGTACGCCAGCGGCGGCGAAACCGGCAAGCGCGGCATTGGCGTCGCCACCGGCCAGCGCCACTGTCAGTTGCCCGTAGGGCGTGTCCTTGATGCGGTCGACCCGGCCGGACAGGATGTTGTAGTCCACGCCGGTGTCGCGGGCGATGCGGCCCAGCAGCGGCTGGTAGGTATCCGCACCCAGGAAGGTCAGGCGCACGATGCGCCCGCCCACGGCGGCGAAACTGCGGTGCAATTCGCGCTCGTCCACCTGCTCGGCTTCGGACACGAAACGGTGCGTCGTCGGGTGTTGCGGATGCAGGAACACCTCGGCCACCGGGCCGCTCTCCACCAGTTGCCCGGCATCGAGCACCGCGACGCGGTCACAGACGCGCCGGATCACGTCCATCTCATGGGTGATCAACACGATCGTCAGGCCCAGTTCGCGATTGATCTGCCCCAGCAGTTGCAGCACCGAGGCGGTGGTCTGCGGATCGAGCGCACTGGTGGCCTCATCGCAGAGCAGAATCTGCGGATGCGTGGCCAGCGCTCGGGCGATGCCGACGCGCTGCTTCTGCCCGCCGGACAACTGCACCGGGTATTTGTCGGCGTGCTGCTCCAGCCCGACCCGCGCCAACAGCTCGGCCACCCGCGCATCGATCTCACTGCGCGGCGTGCCGGCCAGTTCCAGCGGAAACGCGACATTGCCGGCAACGGTGCGCGAGGACAGCAGATTGAAATGCTGGAAAATCATCCCGATACGGCGGCGCAGCCCACGCAGGCCCGCACGGTCGAGCGCGGTCACATCCTCGCCCCCGATCAGCAGACGGCCACCGCTAGGCTCTTCCAGCCGGTTGATCAGCCGGATCAACGTGGACTTGCCGGCCCCGGAATGCCCGATGATGCCGAACACCTCACCGGACGCGATCGTCAAATCGAGCGGTTGCAGCGCCACGACCTCGCGGCCGGCGACGGAATAGGACTTGTGCAGGCGCTGAAACCGGATCACCGCAGCTCGGACCAGTAAGAAAAACAAGGGCGTGAAGCCTAGCAGCCCCCAACGAACCGCGTTATTCCATATGGTTCTAAGGAGTACCATCAAGACATAGCCCCTCCCCTTACTCCCATCGGGATAAACACACCCACTACGCAACTTCCGCCGTTGCCGTTGCTCAGATCTTCAACGAGCCCCCTCTCCTTAGCCTCGCTGGACACGCTCCCGCCGCAACAGATAAAGGCCACTGGCGACGATGATCCCCGCCCCTACCCAGGTAGCCGCATCTGGCAGCGCCCGCCACA
>JAATFS010000028.1 GCA_015655035.1 Lysobacterales bacterium
GCCCCCCTCAGGGCCCTTTGGCCTCCCATTCCAGGCGGCGCCCCGGGTGCATCGGCGCACCCGGGGCCACCGCGCACAATGCGATCAATGCGGCTTGGCGGCCCAGTCCTGGGCCTGCTGCATCACTCGCAGCAGGTTGCCACCCCAGATGCCGGCAATCTGCGTCTCGGTATAGCCCTGCCGCAGCAGCCAGGCGGTGATCTTGGGCAGGTCGGACACGTCCTGCATGCCCTCCACACCGCCGCCGCCATCCCAGTCCATGCCAATCCCGACGTGCTCCGGCCCAATCAGCTTGAGCACGTGGTCCATATGCGCCAGGAAGTCATCCAGGGTCGCGTGCTTGACCGGATACTTCGCATCCAGCGCCTTGAGTTCGGCAGTCAGGCGCGCGCCATCGGCGACGCTCAGGTGCTCCCAGTCGCCGAAGGTCTGCATCAACGCCTTTTCCGCTGCCTTGCGCTCAGGGCTGGCGCCGTTGTCGATCAGATAGCCTTCGTAGGAATTCATCTGGATCACGCCGCCGTGCTTGGCCAGCACCTTCAAGCGCGCGTCGTCGATGTTGCGCGGATGATCGTGCACCGCGCGCGCGCCGCTGTGCGACAGCACGATCGGTACCGGCGACAGCGCGATCAACTGGTCGAACACCTCGTCGGACGCATGCGACTGGTCGATCACGATGCCGCGCTTCTGCGCTTCCTGCACCAGCGTCTTCCCGGCCGGGCTGAGCCCGTGCCACTCCGGCCCCTTGGGATCGGTGGCCGAGTCGGCGAACTCGTTGTTGAGAAAATGCGCGGTGCTCAGCATCCGCAAGCCCTGCTTGTAGTAGAAGCTCAGCAGCGACGGATCAGCCACCAGCGGGCTGGCGTTCTCCATGCTGATATAGACGATGCGCTTGCCTGCGGCTTTGATCCGCGCCGCGTCGGCCGGGGCCGTGGCTTGCGCGAACTGCTGCGGATGCGCAGCCAGGACTTCATGGATCCGCAGCAGGCGTTGCAGCCCGGCGTCGCGATCGTCCAGGTGCGCCTGTGCGCTGCGGTCGCCCTGCCCGGTATAGACCGCCCAGAAACCGCCGTCCAAAGCCCCTTCGACCATGCGTGGATAGTCCACCTGCGACAGCCGATTACCGGCATGCGAGGCGGTCACGTCGAAATCCGCGCGTTCGAAATTGGCCGGCGTATCCAGATGCGAATCCAGCGTGACCAGTTTCTTCTGCAAGGCCGTGGCCTTGGCCAGCTCGGCCTGGGAGAACTCGATGGCGTGCGCCGGCAACGCGATGGCCAGCGACAGCAACAGATACAGAACTTTCGGTTTCATGTGAGTGCTCGAAAGAAGGGCAGCCGGTCGATCATAGCTTTGCCATGTGCCGGCTGCCGCAGGATCGATCAGAAGCTGGTCGATACGGTCAGTTGCAGCGTGCGCGCCGGACCGGGACGGAAGCTGCCGGCGCCGCTGACGACACTGGTGATGGTACCCAGGTAATCGCGGTCGAACAGGTTGTCCACGTTCAAGCGCAGCTTGATGTCCTGCAGCGCGCCCCAGTTCCAGCCATCACCGAAATCGGCGTAGGCGCTCCACACGGTGTAGCCGCCCACCTCTTCGCTGTTGGTGAAGTTGGTATAGCGCGACGAGATCGCGCGTGCCTGTAAGTGAAGCAATGCCCATGGCGCGACTTCCCAGGTCACTCCGCCCTGGAATACCCATTCCGGGAAATCCGGGACCGTGTTGTCCTTGATCGAAAAGCTGGAAAAGTCGTCCTGGAATTTGGAGACGTTGTAGGACAAATTGCCGTTGAAATAGATCTTGCCGCCCAGCGCTTCCGGTTTCCACTGGCTGCTCAGCTCGACGCCGTAGGCATCGACCGTGCCGACGTTCTGATAGAAGGTCTCGGTGGTGGTGCTGCCCGGTACCGGCGAGGCGTAGGACTGCAGGCGGTTGTCGAACTGTGTGTAGTACAGCGCCAGCGAAGCGTTGAGGGTGGCGCGGTTGCTGCGGACGCCCAGTTCCCAGTTCTTGGCGATCTCGGCCTCCGGGGCAGGCACGTCGGGACTGGCCGCCGAGAAGATATCGTCTGCGCCGCGCGGCAATGCCATGTTCTCCGAGTACGAGGCGAACAGCTGGTCGCTGTCGTTGAGGTTGTAGACCGCGCCGAGCTGAGGCAGGAAATGATCGCTCCAGCCGGTGCTGATGCGCGGGCGGCGCAACGCGATGTAGTCGGCCGGGTTGCGGTAGCCCTCGATCGCATAATCGATGTCGGTGGCCTTGAAGCCGGCATCCACGCGCAGGCGGCCGTCGAGCAGGCTCAGAGTATCGCGCAGGAACAGCTGGCGGGTTCTGCGCGAGGAGGTGTAGTCGCGCTGGTAATGCGCCACCTCATCCCACAGCACCGCACCGTCCGGGTGGCCATCTGCGACGTTGTAGCGGCGCTGGGTGCGGTGGTAGAGGTCGTCCTCGTACCAGAAACCGGCACTCAGGGTATGCAGATCGCCAAGACGCCAATCGACCTTGCTGGTGATGCCCTTGCGAATGCCGTCCACACCGGACAGTCCGTACTGGATGCCGCGTGGCGCGACCAGTTCCGGATACAGCGCGGCTTCGGCGTTGTGGGCGGCCAACGACGTGGCATACGCCTCCGGCGACACGCCATAGCCTCCCTTGCGCTCGTAGTACACGGTACTGGAAACATCGACGTCGTCGCCGAATGGCAGACTGAGGGTGAGGCCGTATAGATGGTCGCTGCGCGAATTCACCGCGAACTTGTAGTACTGGTTGTACCCCACGTTGGAGTACGCCACGCCCGGCGTGGTCTCGGCCAGGTCGGGCACGTAGCCCAGGTAGGCGAAGTCGCGCCCCGAGCGGCCGAACGCATCATCGGCCAGGCCAAGGTATTGCGCCTTGGTGATCGCCGGCGAGTCGTAGTCGTAGTAGTCGTTGTGGGTGGTGGTGAAGGTCAGATCGCCACCGCCCTCGAAGGCGTAGCGCAGCTTGCCTTCGACATGGTCACGCTTGATGTAGCCCGGGCCGCGCCACAAGTCGCTCTTGACCCGCGAGCCGCCGACGTAGCCGGACAGGCCGTCGTGCTCACCCAGGTCCAGCCGCGCGAACGTGCGCTTGAGATTGTCGCTGCCGAAGGTCTGGCTGAAGAAGCCGCCGAAGTCCTTGGCCGGCAACATGCTGCGATAACTGATGATCGGGCCGAGCGAGCTGTAGCTGGGCAGGCTGACGTCGCCCGCACCGGAGGACGCGGTCACCGATTGCAGGTTCTCGTTCTCGACGTAACGGTAGATCGGGCTGCCGCCGAACTGATCGCTGCGCCCCATCGGAATACCATCGAGCAGAAACCCGAGCTGCTGCATGTTGAAGGCGCGTACCGATACCGAATTGCCGAACTCATACATGCCCAGCGCATCATTGGCCTGCACATTGAAGCCCGGCAGCGATTCCAGCATCTTCAATCCAGTGATGCCGGCCGGCGCCGACAGCAGCGCCTCGCGGGTGATCGCCACGGTCGCGGTGACGTGATCGGTACCGATCGCCTCCACCGCTTCAGACACGCGTTTACCGGTGACCGACACCGCATCCAGCGTGGTGGCAGTCTGTGCCTGCGCGCTGGCAGAGCCAAGCGCAACAGCGATGAACAACGACAACTTTCGATACGTCATGAAGCACCTCGTGGGGAATGCAGTGAGCCATGTGAGGCGCGCCTGCGCCAAGTACACGGACGGGTAGGCGCATCGGCGATGGGTAGGCCGGTCGGAAGACCATTACCACGCCGGAGCCGCATCCGGCCGATCTACTTCGGCCGCTGGCGCGCCTTGCTGCTGTGGATTGCAGAACCAGCAGTCCTCGCCGATCGGCGCGCCCGGCGGCAGCGGCGACGGCGTGCGGATCGGCTGCACCAGCGGCTTCAGCGCCTCCGCCGGGCCGGTCGCCAGCTCTGCCAGCCACGCGCAGTGATCGCGTTCGAGCACGTCGCCACGGCAATGGCGCAATTCCTGGCCGAAACGGCGGGTACTGCCGCGCACCGCCGCCAGCGCGGTCGAAGATAGCCGCGCGTCTTCGATCAAGGTCGCCAGCCAGGCGACATAGCGCGCGCGCACCCGGCGCCGCAACTCCGCCTGGCGCGGCTCGGTCACCCACCCCGGGCCGAGCGCGGCCGATACCGCATCCAGCAATTCCGGTAACGCCAGTTGCGCCGGATCCCGGCGCGCCTGTTCGACCACGCGGTTCAAGCGCTCCGGCGCCAGCAGATTCTGCAATACCAGATCGGCAAGGGTCTCTGCCGCGCTGGGCAGATCGAAGGCCTTGCCGCCACGGCTGCCGAACAGCTCTATCTGGTGCTGGTAGTCCGGCACCCCGGACTGCGCCGACGACAACAGCGCCAGCAACGATTCGGGCAGGTCCAGTTCGGCCGGCGCCAACGTCGACAGCAACGCGTGCACGGCGGCGCGCTGCGCGACGGCCGGAACCGGCTGAGCCGCCTCGGTACCGTCGCCGTTGACCGCATAGCGGTAGTCCAGCCCGCCGATCAGTTTGGCTGCGGCCACGACCTGGTAGCGATGGAACAGATAGATCGGCACCAGCGTGCGCTGCAATTCGGCCACCGCCGCGCCGGCAGGAAGGTTGCCGAGGCCGAAGCGCGCCAGCGCCACCCGCCGCACCGACAACACGTTGTCCAGTTCGACCAGGGCATCGGCACCGTTGTCCCATTGGTTGCCATAGGGCTGCGCGCCCCCGGCGGTGTCGGCATCGCCGACGAAGCGATAGCCGGCGGCGATGCCTTGGCGGGCAATGCCGTCCAGCGCCGTCACGGTATCGGTGCCGGCCGGGAACTGGCGGTACAGCCAGTCGATCGCGAAGCGATCCCATACCCCCACGCCGCGTGCATAGGCATCGCTGGCATCGATGTGGTCCCCGCGCAGCTGCAGCAAGGGCGCCGGATAGTCCATCACCGAGGCCCGCCCGGCATAGGTGCTGGCGGCAAAGTTGTGCGACAGCCCGAGCGTGTGCCCGACTTCGTGCGCGGCCAGTTGCCGCAGCCGCGCATAGGCCAACTGGATCGGATCGTCCGGCCCGCCCTTGCCCTCGCCGGCCACGCCTAGCAAGCCTTCGAAAATCCGCGTGTCCTGGCGTACCCGCAGCGAGCCCAGCTGCACCACACCGCGCACGATCTCGCCGGTACGCGGATCGACCACGCTGTAGCCGGTGGACCAGGCGCGCGACTCGCGGTGGATCCAATTGATGACGTTGTAGCGAGCGTCGGCGGGATTCACTCCCTCCGGCAACAGTTCTACCCGGAACGCATCGATGAAGCCGGCAGCGTCGAACGCCTGCGCCCAACTGCGCGCGCCCTCCATCAGCGCGTTGCGGATGTCGGCCGGCGCGGCACGATCCATGTAGTAGACGATCGGCTTTACCACCGGCGAGCGCGCCGCGTCGGGATCGATTTTTTGCAGCCGGAAGCGGCGTGCCAGGCGGGTCACCACCGGCGCATCCAATGGCGCGGCATAGTCGGTCACCAGTACCTGTGCCGAGGTGCCGGTGCGTGGGTCGTGCGCACGTGGCGCGAAGCCCGGGCCCGGCAACCGCAGCAACGAGTGATGCACGCCGAACGACAGCGCATGTGCATCCGGCGCCACCCGCTCCACATCACTGCCAGGCTCGTCGGCGACGAAGGTCTGCGTGACCTGGAATTCCACATTGTCCGCGAACACCAGCGTCTGCTGTGGCTGCACATAGCTCAGTGCCGGTACCAGCTTGAAGCTGCCTTGCTTACGCAATTTCAGCCGCCCGGCGATATCGATCGCATCGCGCAGCAGGAAGCCGGACAGGTCGAACCACACGTTGCCATCGCCATCCTCGC
>JAATFS010000418.1 GCA_015655035.1 Lysobacterales bacterium
AAGCCGTCCACGCCAGCGTTATTGGAGATCACCGTCAGATCCTTGACCCCGGAATCGCGCAGCGCGGTGATCAGCGCCTCGGGAATACCGCACAGGCCAAAACCGCCGACCGCCAGCGTCTGGCCATCGGCAACCACGCCGTGAATGGCGGCGGATGCGTGGGCAAATCGCTTGTCCCGCCGCCGGACCGCCGTTGGAAGTTCGTTCATCACCGCCCTCACTCGTTGATGCGAAGCCACATTCTAGCGGCTGACTGTCGGCTGTCCCCGTCAACCTGTCCGGGCACGTAAGATGCCAAGCGCAGCGCGCAACGGCTACACTCCACGGTTTAAAATCCCCCATGCAACGCAAGGACAACGCCCATGACGCTTCCCGCATTCAAGGCCTATGACATCCGCGGCCGCGTGCCAGACGAGTTGAACGAGGACTTGGCGCGCCGTATCGGCGTGGCATTGGCGGCACAACTGGGGGATGGATCGGTAGTGGTAGGACACGATATCCGCCTGGCCAGCCAGGGGCTGCAGGACGCACTGTCGGCAGGGCTGCGGGCCAGCGGCCGCGAAGTCATCGACATCGGCCTGTGCGGCACCGAGGAAGTCTATTTCCAGACCGATCACCTGGGCGCGGCCGGCGGCGTCATGGTCACCGCCAGTCACAATCCGATGGACTACAACGGCATGAAGCTGGTGCGCGAGAACGCCCGCCCGATCAGCTCCGACACCGGCCTGTTCGCGATCCGCGACACCGTGGCCGCCGATACCGCACCGGCTGGCACGCCGACCGCGCCCGAACACAGCCGTCCGGACAAATCCGCCTACATCCAGCATCTGCTCAGCTACGTCGATGCGCCCACGCTCAAGCCGCTGAAGCTCGTGGTCAACGCCGGCAATGGCGGTGCCGGCGCCATCGTCGACCTTCTTGCGCCGCACCTGCCGTTCGAATTCATCCGCGTGTTCCATGAGCCGGACGGCCACTTTCCGAATGGCATCCCCAACCCGCTGTTGCCGGAAAATCGCCAAGCCTCCGCAGACGCGGTCAAGCAACACGGCGCCGACTTCGGTATCGCCTGGGACGGTGACTTCGACCGCTGCTTCTTCTTCGACCACACCGGTCGTTTCATCGAGGGCTACTACCTCGTTGGCCTGCTGGCCCAGGCGATCCTGGCCAAGCAGCCCGGCGGCAAGATCGTGCACGATCCGCGCCTGACCTGGAACACGATCGAGATGGTCGAAAATGCCGGCGGCGTGCCGGTGCTGTGCAAGAGTGGGCATGCCTTCATCAAGGAAAAAATGCGCAGCGAGAACGCTGTCTATGGCGGCGAGATGAGCGCGCACCATTATTTCCGCGAGTTCGCCTATGCCGACTCCGGCATGATTCCGTGGCTGCTTATCGCCGAGCTGGTATCGCAGTCGGGTCGTTCGCTGGCCGACCTGGTCGAGGACCGCATGCAGAAGTTCCCGTGCAGTGGCGAGATCAATTTCAAGGTCGCCGATGCCAAGGCCTCGGTAGCGCGCGTGCTGGAACACTACGCGGCGCAGTCGCCGACGCTGGACTACACCGATGGTGTCAGCGCCGAGTTCGAACAATGGCGTTTCAACCTGCGCAGTTCCAATACCGAACCGCTGTTGCGACTGAACGTCGAAACCCGCGGCGATGCGGCATTGCTTGAACGACTTACCAATGAAATTTCGGCTCTGCTGCAAGCGTGAGCCGTTCCCCGACCAGCCTTGACCGCATCGACGAAAACCTACCATCCATGAGTGAAATCCTTCCCATCATCCTCTCCGGCGGTTCCGGCACCCGACTGTGGCCGCTGTCGCGCGAATCGTATCCCAAGCAGTTCCTGCCGCTGGTCGGCGATCACAGCATGCTGCAGGCCACCTGGCTACGCGCAGCACCGGTTGCCGGCCTTGCGCCCATCGTCGTCGCCAACGAAGAACATCGATTTGTTGCGGCGGAGCAGTTGCAGCAAATCGGCGTGGCTCCGCAATCGATCCTGCTCGAGCCCAAGGGCCGCAATACCGCGCCTGCGATCGCGGTGGCTGCACTGGAAGCCACCCGTGACGGTAACGATCCGCTGCTACTGGTGCTGCCCTCGGACCATGTGATCAAGGACGAGGCCGCCTTCCAGGCGGCCGTGCACATGGCCGCCACCGCCGCTGCATCAGGCAAGCTGGTGACCTTCGGTATCAAGCCGACGGCGCCGGAAATCGGCTACGGCTACATCAAGGCCGTCGCCGGCCAAGGTGTGCGAGAGATCGAACGCTTCGTCGAGAAACCCGACCTGGCGACTGCACAGGGCTATATCGCCTCCGGCGAGTACTACTGGAACAGCGGCATGTTCCTGTTCCGCGCCTCGCGCTATCTGGAAGAACTGTCCAAGTTCCAGCCGGCGATCGCCAAGGCCTGTACCCAGGCCTGGACCGCCGCCAAGCGCGATGCCGACTTCATCCGCCTGGACAAGGATGCCTTCGCTACCAGCCCGTCCGATTCGATCGACTACGCGGTGATGGAAAAAACCTCCGACGCAGTCGTGGTGCCGCTGGATGCCGGTTGGAGCGATGTCGGCTCGTGGTCGGC
This sequence comes from Lysobacterales bacterium, assembly GCA_015655035.1. GTDB lineage: Bacteria > Pseudomonadota > Gammaproteobacteria > Xanthomonadales > Xanthomonadaceae > JAATFS01. The sequence goes on from JAATFS010000418.1 coordinate 2,581, forward strand.
ACTGCTGGATGTATCACCGCAGGACGCTCACGGCAATGCGCATCACGGCGACGTGATCGAGATCGACTGCCACAACACCTACGCCTATGGCTCGCGCCTGATCGCCATGGTGGGCTTGCAGGATGTCGTGGTCATCGAGACCGACGATGCGGTGCTGGTCGGACAGCGCGACCGCATCCAGGAGGTCAAGCAGGTCGTCGCCCAGATCAAGGCCAGCGGCCGCTCCGAGGGCACCTGGCATCGCAAGGTCTATCGCCCATGGGGCGCCTACGACTCGATCGACAAGGGCGAGCGTTTCCAGGTCAAGCGCATCACGGTCAAGCCCGGCGGCACGCTGAGCCTGCAGATGCATCACCACCGCGCCGAGCACTGGATCGTCGTCAGCGGCACCGCCGAGGTCACGCGTGGCGATGAAGTGATCCTGCTGACCGAGAACCAGAGCACCTACATCCCGCTGGGCGTCACCCATCGCCTGCGCAACCC
>JAATFS010000221.1 GCA_015655035.1 Lysobacterales bacterium
ACCTGCCCCTCGGGATAGGCCGGGTCACGCTGGCGTTGCCCCATCCGGAAGCGGCGCGCCGGCTCCTCGGCCAGGTCGATCCGGGGGAAATCGGACAATCCCGCCGCCAGAGGCAGCAGCAACGCATCCGTTTCGGTCCCGGCGTCCATTGCCGCCGCCAGATCGTCCAGGGTGATCATCCGTGGATCGCGAAACGGCTCAACCCACAAGCGCCGCAGGCCGGCGATGTGCGCGCCACACTCCAGCGCCTCGCCCAGGTCGCGCGCAATGCTACGGATATAGGTGCCGGAGCCGCAGGTCACCCGCAGCCGCAATCGCGGCGATGCCCACGCCAAGATTTCAATGGAATGTACCTGGACCTCGCGTACTGGCGCCTCGATCGCCTCACCACGGCGAGCCTTGGCGTAGAGCGGTTCGCCGCCCTGCTTCAATGCTGAATAGATTGGCGCCTGCTGGCGGATGAGCCCGGTCAACGGGCGTAACGCCGCTTCCAGCGCAGGCAACCCCAACGGAGGCACGTCACGTTCGCGCAACACCACACCGTCGGCGTCGTCGGTATCGGTAGTGGCACCGAACACGATTTCGGCGTCGTAGGCCTTGGCCGCACCCAGCAGTAAGCCGGCGATCTTGGTCGCCTCGCCAAAACACAGGGGCAATAGTCCCGTGGCGAGCGGATCGAGACTTCCGGTATGGCCACCTTTTTCGGCTCGCAACAGCCGGCGAGCGGCCTGCAACGCATTGTTCGAGCTCAAGCCAGCCGGCTTGTCGAGCAGGAGGATGCCATCCAGGCGGCGGAAAGGGATTCGGGCCATTGGAAAGAATCGAGCGACGCCAGGCGCCGGAGCAAGAAGAACATCGGTTGAAGCACAGGCCCGAAGCATTGCTCCGGTCTATGTAGCCATGCGGAAGGGCAGACGCCGCCCCGCCTGGCTGAAGCCTCTGGTCGGCAACTCAGTCTTCGCCGGCACCGGTATCGGGCAGATCGCGCAACAGGTTGTCGATGCGCTCGCCATTGTCCACCGAATCGTCGTAATGGAAATGCAGTTCCGGCACATGCCGCAACTTCATCGCCCGCGCCAGTTCGGAGCGCAGCAGCGGCGCCAGCACCTTCAGCCCCTTGACCGCCTCGCCCGAGCGCTCCGGCATCAATGCAGTGACGAACACCTTGGCATGCGCCAGGTCGCGACTCACCTCGACGTCGGAAACGCTGACCGACGGCAGCCCGTGATCGCGCACGGCAGCGTGCACGATGCTACCCAGATCGCGGCGGAGCTGGGCGGAGACGCGGTCGGTACGATGGAAAGACTTCTGGGCCACAGGCAGGGATTCGTTCTGGGAGATGGGGGTTTGACGGGAGACCGTCGAAAGACGGGGAGCCGGCGGGAACGCACTCCCGATCCCGGCGCCCCGCTCCGGCCGTTACAGCGTGCGCGGCACTTCGATGCGCTCGAAGCACTCGATCTGATCGCCGGCCTTTACGTCGTTGTAGGCCTTCACGCCGATACCGCATTCGGTACCGTTGCGGACCTCTTCGACGTTTTCCTTGAAGCGGCGCAGCGATTCCAGCTCGCCTTCGAACACCACCACGCTGTCGCGCAGCACGCGGATCGGCTTGCTGCGCTTGACCACGCCTTCCACGATCATGCAGCCAGCGACCGCACCGAACTTGGAGCTGCGGAACACGTCGCGTACCTGCGCGATACCGATGATCTCCTCGCGGATTTCCACACCCAGCAAGCCAGATGCCACCTGCTTCACCTGATCGATCACGTCATAGATGATCGAGAAGTAACGCAGGTCCACACCGTTGGATTCGATGATCTTGCGCGCGGAGGCATCGGCACGGACATTGAAGCCGATGACGGTGGCCTTCGAGGCGACGGCCGAGTTGGCGTCCGATTCGGTGATACCGCCCACGCCGGAGTGGATCACATTGATGCGGATGTCGTCGTTGGACAGTGCGACCAGCGCCTGCCGGAGTGCCTCGACCGAGCCCTGCACGTCGGCCTTGATCACCAGGTTCAACACCTGCTGGCCTTCGCCCTTGCCCATCTGCGCCAGGATGTCTTCCATGCGGTTGCCCGCCGATGCCACCAGACGCGATTCGCGACGCTTGATTTCACGTTGCTGTGCAACGTCCTTGGCCAGGCGCTCGTCATCGACGACCACGAAGTCGTCGCCGGCATCCGGCACACCCGACAAGCCCAGTACCTGTACCGGGATCGAAGGACCCGCCTCGGCCGGCTGATTGCCGCTTTCG
>JAATFS010000334.1 GCA_015655035.1 Lysobacterales bacterium
ACGCTGGAGGCGGCGGCGTGGGGGCAGGGCGAAGCGGTCACGCCCAATGCATTGGAGGTGGCGTTGCACCGCCTGCGCCGGAAGTTGGCGGCGATCGATTGCCCGCTGTCGATCGTCAACCTGAGAGGGCATGGCTTTGCGCTTCGCGCCATCGATGCCGCGTAGCCTGACGGCGCGGTTGATGCTGGCGGCGCTGGCCGGCATGTCCGCCGCCGCGATCGCCGTGGCGATCCTGCTGCCGTGGTCGGCACCGTCCTCATCGATCTTCGCCGACGAGCTGGCCGAACATGCCGACCACGTCGCCACGGGACTGCGTTTTGCCGCGGATGGCCGCGTCGCGGTGGCACTCAGTGAACGCAATACCACTTCTTATGACAGCGTGCTCAAGGACGCGGCCTATCGGGTCACCGACCAAGCCGGTCGTACCGTCGTTCAGAGCAGCGAGGGGGCGGCGCTGGCGGCCTTGCGGCGGCTGCCGCCGGACGTGCGCGAGTTCGCGCTGCCCAACCCGAACGGGGACATCCATCTGCGCGTAGCCACCCGCTACGTGCGCCACGCCGGCCGTACCTACACCGTGCAGGTCGCGCGCAGCGAACGCATGGTGGCCACGCTCGACGACTACCAGAGCCGGCTCTATCTGCGCGCGGGGATCGTCACCGGCCTGGGTGCATTGGCGGTGTTCTGCGTCGTGGTTTTCTTCACCGTGGCGCGCATGCTGCGGCCGCTGCGGCGTGCCTCGGAAGCGGCGGCCCGGATCGAGCCGCGCAACCTGTCCGCGCGGCTGCAAGTGGAAGACGTGCCCACCGAGCTGAAGCCGCTGATCGAAGCGTTCAATGCCGCGCTGGAACGCTTGCAGGCCGGATACCAGGTGCAGCAGGAGTTCCTGGCCGCAGCGGCGCACGAACTCAAGACGCCGCTCGCGTTGCTGCGCGCGGAGATCGAGCTGGGCGGAACCGCCAATCGCGACCTGCTGTTGCGCGATACCGACCTGATGGCGCGCCAGGTCCATCAACTGCTGCATCTGGCCGAAGTCAGCGAAGGCCACAACTACCGCATTGCCGCCATCGACCCGTGCACCGTAGCGGCCGACGCCGTCGCCTATCTGGAACGGCTGGCCGAGCATGGCGGGGTGGTACTGGCATTGCAGCTGGAACGCGAACGCGGACAGACCTTGCATGCCGATGCCGGGGCCTTGTTCGTGCTGATCAAGAACCTGCTGGAAAACGCGTTGCAGCATTCCCCGCGCGGCAGCACGGTCACCTTGTGGCTGGGCAATGGAGCGCTGCGGGTTGCCGATGCAGGTCCGGGGATCACGCCGGCCGAGCGCGGCTCATTGTTCAAGCGCTTCTGGCGCGGAGCGCACAGCGAGGGCGCAGGGCTAGGCCTGGCCATCTGCCGGGAGATCGCCGAGGCCCACGGCTGGGAGATCCAGTTGATCCCGCGCGAGGGGCACGCGGGGGCGACCTTCGAGCTGAGGTTTGCTGCGGCAACATCGGCGGGCACGTCGTGATCGCCACGCTGGCAGACAATTCCATCCAGTCGCAGGTGCTGGCGTTGGCCTGTCGTCTGGAGCGCTGCCCGGATCGGGCGCTGGAATGGTATCGCCACGGCGCGATCCGTGAGTTCGGCGGGCGTAGCGCGGCGCAGATGGTGAGGTGTGGCGAAGGCCAGCGGGTGCTCGGCTTCCTGGAGGCCATAGCCGCCGGCGAGCGCGGCTGACCTCGTTGCCGGCTCAGTCCGGCACGTCGCTTCCCTCCGACTGGTACAGCCGGGCCGGGCCGCCCAGCGCCGGGTCGGTTACGCCCGGATGTCCGGTCTCGACGCGGCCGGACAGACGCTGGTCGCTGCTGCCGTCCTGATGCAGCAGCCACAGGTCGTACCAGCCCGCGCTGGCGGTCGCCGGCCAGTGCTGCTCGACGTCTGCGCCGGGCGCGATAACGAGGTCCAGCCTTGGCATCGCGTCGGCATAGGCGCCGGGGCGTATCCGCACGGACAATGGCTGCGCGCCCTCGTGGCGAAGTTGCAGCCTTAGGCGGCGCGGATCGGCCGGGTCGATACTGATATCGGCGGCCAGCGCCGTCACCCCGGCATGGCCCCGGTAATGCCGATGGAACCCGTTGGGACCGAGCAGCCACAGGTCGTAGCGCCCGTCGCGCAGAGGCCAACGTGCGTGCAGTGGTTGCGGGCCGGCGACGGTGTAGCGGCGCGGGATCGCTTGCAGGTCGAGGCGGTTGTAGACGTGTACTACTGCGGCCGCGCCGGCGTTTGCCAATTGCAGCACCACCTCGCCGCGCGCGTAGTCGTGCCGCACCACGCTGCGCAACCGGTAGGGCAGTGCGCGCGAGCGGCGGGTGCCGACTGCCTGGCTTGGCGGCGTCAGTGTCGGTGGTAGTGGTGGCGTGGCGTGCTCGGGTAATGCGGCCGCGCGAGCAGCCGCAGCGGCGGTGGCCGGCAGGGTGTCGAAGAACGGGCGAGCGTCGGCCTGGCGGAAGTCGAAGGCCGCTGTCAGATCACCGCAGACTGCGCGCCGCCACGGCGTGATACCCGGTGCGGCGACGCCGAAACGGCGCTCCAGCAGGCGCAGCACCGAGGTGTGGTCGTAGACCTGTGAGTCTACCCAGCCACCACGACTCCATGGCGAGATCACGTACAGCGGCACCCGTGGGCCCAGCCCGTACGGACGGCCGCGCAGTTCGGGCAGGTCGGCTTTTGCATCGTAGGGGGCCGGATGCCGGTGGTACTCGCCGTCGGTGGACACCGCCGAGGCGCCGGCCCAGCCGCCGGGCACGGTGGAATCGGGCGAGGGAGGAGCCGGTGGTGGCGCATGATCGAAAAAGCCGTCGTTCTCGTCGAACATCAGCAGCAGCGCGGTGCGCGCCCAGACCTTCGGATCGGCGGTGAGTGCATCCAGCACCTGCGCGGTGTAGGCCGCGCCCTGCGCCGGGCTTGAAGGGTCGGGGTGCTCGCTGCCGGCAGCGTCGGCGATGATGAAGCTGACCGACGGTAGTCGTCCGTCCAGCACGTCCTGGCGTAGGTGTGCCAGGCCATAGGTGGCGACGCCACGGCGGCGCAGCTGCGGATCGTGTCCCGGCGCTTGCCGCCACGCCGCGCGGAAGCGGGCGAAGCCGGCCAGTGGGTTGTCGGTGAAGTTGTCGGCCATGTCCTGATAGATCTGCCAGGACACGCCGGCGTGCTGCAGCGCCTCGACGTAGCTGTCCCAGCGATAGTCGTCCGGATGGCCGCCGAGCTCGGGGAAGTTGTCGTGCGAGTTGGCGATGACCGGGCCGCCGGCACGCGCATGCGGATCGTTCTGGCCGGTCCACAGGAACACGCGGTTGGGGTTGGTGCCAGCCTGGATCGCGCAGTGGTAGGCGTCGCACAGGGTGAAGGTCTCGGCCAGCGCGAACTGGAACGGCAAGTCGTCACGCTCGTAGTGCGCCAGCGCATGGTTCTGCTTGGCTGCGGTCCAGTGGCCCATGCGGCCGTGGTCCCAGGCGTGTTGCGCATCGGGCCAGGTGTGCGGAGTACCGGTGACGCGCATGTGGCCGAACGCCTGCGCGGTCTGCAACGGGAACGGCGCCAGCAGCTGGCGCCCGTCCGCGCTCGGTTGCAGCCATACCGTGCGCGGTGGCACGCCCGGCAGGGGCGGCGCGGGAATCGGGAACCGGTCGCCGAAACCACGCACTCCGGGGAAGGTGCCGAAGTAGTGGTCGAAGGCACGGTTTTCCTGCATCAGGATCACCACATGCTGGAGGTCGTCGAGGGTGCCGCTGCGCCGGTCCGGCGCGATCGCGGCAGCACGGGCGATGCTGGGCGGCAGCAATGCCGAAGCGGTGCCGGCGAGACCGGCGTGCAGCAATCGGCGGCGGTTGAAATTGGTCATCGCGTCGCCGCCTGGTGAACTCACAAGTCCAGGGTCAGGGTGAGCGCGACTGTGCGCGGGGCGGCGATGAAGGCGTTATCGCTGCCGTCCACTCCGGCCAGGTAGCGCTTGTCGGTGAGGTTGCTGACGTTGAGGTCGAGCTGCATGCCCTTCAACTGTGCGGATATTCCCACCAGCTCCAGCCCGAGATTGGCATCGAAGGTGGTCGCGCCCCGCAGACTGTGCTGGTTGCCGGCGTCCAGGTAGCGCTTGCCCAGGTAACGCCCGGCCACGCCGAAGTGCCAGGCCTGGCCCCGCCAGTCGGCCGACAGCCCTGCGCTCTGCCGGGGCTGCCCGATCACCTGCGAGCCCGGGACGATTTCCAGCTCGGCGTCGCGCTGGGCATCGCCGCTGCCCAGGTAGGTGGCCTTGTTGAGGGTGTAGGTGGCGTTGAGCCGCCAGCCATTGTCCCAGCCATAGCCCAGCGCCGCCTCCACGCCGCGTGCGTGCACTCCGCCGAAGTTCTCGTACACGCCGTCGGTCTCGCCCAGGTAGTCGATGCCGTCGATGAAGTTGGCCGGCACGTAGACGATGCGGTTGTCGAAGCGGATGTCGTACAAGGTGAGGCTGCCAGTCAGCGGCCAGCGGCTCAGGCGCACGCCCAGTTCGACGTTGTCGGCGGTCTCCGGCTTGACCCGGCTCAGCGCCACCGGATCGGTCTCGCCGAGCACGCCAGACGGGATCGCCGCGAAGTTCTGCGAGTAGCCGGCGAAGACCTCCAGGCCCTGTACCGGCGTGGTCCAGGTCAGGCCGGCCGACAATAACGGATCAGAGCGCGAGTCGGAGACGACGCCTTCGCTGCCGCCGATGCGGCGGTCGCGGCGCTGGTCGACGAAAAACTGCTTGACGCCCATGCGCCAGGCCAGCGCGCCATAGCGCATCACGTCCTCGACGTAGTACATACGCTCGTCGGTGTCGTAATCGTCGCGGAACTGCACCCAGTACGGAGTGTGATCGAAGGCGATATTGGTACCCACGTTGAGCAGCCGATGCCAGTCGCGCGTGACGCTGCGTTCGAAGTTCTCCAGCCAGAGCCCGGCGCGCACGGTGTTGTCGATCGCGCCCAGGCGGTGGCTCCACTCGGCGTCGGCCATCAGGCCAGCCCGGTCGTTGTCGTAGTGGCTGTGCCGGTAGGACTGCACCGGTACCGAG
>JAATFS010000380.1 GCA_015655035.1 Lysobacterales bacterium
GACCTTGTTCTTGGCCAGTACCACCACTTCTTCGTCGCTGGCGGTGACGGTCACGCTTTGGTCGGCCAGTACCTCCAGTTCGCCGGCGTGGGCTTGCAGGCTCAGCGGGCCGGCGGCGGCGATGGCGCGGATCGGGCCGGCCTGGGCGAACAGCGCCGCGTGTTGGCCGACGCTGCTGGCCAGGGTGCGGCCGGCGACGGCGTGCAGGTCCTGCTGCACGGTCAGGCTCAGGGTGCCGCCGGCGTAGCTGATCGCGCTGTTGGCGGTGGTCCAGGCGATCTGCTCGGGCGATTCGGCCAGCACGCGTGCGTCGGCAAAGCGCTCCACCGGGTCGCCGCCGTCGCGGGCGCCGGCCGCTGGCTTGGTCGTCGCCTGGCCGCCGATGCTGCCGCTGTATTTGCCGTCGACCTGGGGGTCGAGCGCTTCACGCAGCGCGGTGAGTTGGCCGCGTTGTGCCAGGCCGGGCACTTGCTGGGCTTGCAAGGTGTCGTGCAAGGCGTCCTGGGTGCGCTCGGCGCCCTTGAGCTGGGCCACCGCCTCCTGACTGTCGAGCTGGGTGGAGCCGGCGTTGCGGCGTGCGCTGGTCGACAGCAGCAGGCCTTGCGCGGCATGCAGGTTGCCCCAGCCGGCGCTGCCCAGTTCGAAGCCTTGTCCGCGCAGGGCGCCGCGGGTGGCGTCGGCGCCGTGCAGCAGATAGCCCAGTTCGAGCCGGCTGTCGGCCAGATCGGTGTGCAGGCGGTTGCGCAGTTGGCCGGGGGTGTCGTCGATCAGCCATTGCTGCACGCCGCTACCGTCATGGCCTTGGCTGCGCAGGCCGCTCAGGGTGCCGGGGTGGTTGTCCGCGCTGTCCACGCCGCCGCCGAAGGGGGGGCTGACCTCGCCATTGAACAGCTGGCCGGTGACCTGCGGCCGGTCGAGGTCGCCGTGTGCGAACTCCACCAGCACCTCGGCGCCGATGCGCGGCAGGAAGTGACTGCCCCAGTTCGGCCCGGCGATCCACTCGGCCACCGGCACCCAGGTGCCGCTGCTGGCGTCGTCCGGAGCGTGGCCGCCGTGCGCGGCGGTCTCGGCCAGGCCGCCGGGATGCGGGCGCTGGCCGCGCTGCCAGGGAAACTGGATCCTGACCTGATGCTCGCGGTTGGGGCTGACGGCGGCATCGGGGTGGCCCACCACGCGGGCGGTCTGCGGGCCACCGGCCTGGGGCCGGGGACGCGGCAGCGGGCGCAGCGGGGTCGATGCCGGTACGGCGGTGAAGCGGTTGCGGTAGCTGCCGTGCTCCAGCGCGCTGTCGCCGAGCAGGGCGGCAATGCCCGGGTCCAGGTTGTTGCGTGCGTCGTGCTCGATCGCCAGCACCACGAAGCGGTCATCGGTGTACTGCGCATGCTGCGACAGGGCGAAGCACTGGCCGGCGCCCAGGCGGCGCACGCTGCCGGCACCGGGATAGAGGGTCTGCGCCAGGCGCAGCGCATCCAGGCGTGCCTGGGCTTCCTGGCTAGCCCAGTCGTCCTGGGCGAAACGGCCTTCGTGCGGGACGACGTAGACCTCCAGCGCCGGCAGCTCGCCATCGTCGACCGATTGCTGGGCGGCTACCGCACGCAGCTGCTCGCGCTGCCAGCTGGCCACGCTGCTGTGGTTGGGCACCAGTTGGCGCTGTTCGCCGAAGGCGGTCACCGTGTCGGTGGCCTCGGCGATGTCGCTGCGGTGGAAGCGCAGGCGACCGGCATCGCTTGGCTCGGCCTGCGGGTCGAAGATCACCAGGGTATGCGTGGCGTCGTCCTCGCCCTGGGCATGCTCGTAGCGCCAGGCCAGGCCCGACTCGGCCAGCAGCCGGGTGACGAACTCCCAGTCGGTCTCGCGGTATTGGGTGGTGATGGCGCGGGCCGGCAGTGCCGCCTGCACGTCGAAGCGATAGTGGGCGGTGGAATAGTCGGCAAACACGCGCTCGCAGATCGCGCGCGCATCCAGGTCCTGGAAGATCAGCGCGTTGCGACGGCGCTGCAGCAGTGCGGTCCACGGCTCGACGGTGAGGCGGTAGCGCACCAGGCCGCCATCGCCGCCGAGCTGGGCGGCGGCGGTGACCAGGCCATGCCAGCGGCGTTGCGCGCCATCGTCCTGGCGTAGTTGCAGCGTCACCTGCTGGCCGGGCCAGCGGGTCAGGTCCAGGTCCTGCTGTACGGACAGGCAATCAATCGAAAAAAGGAAAGGCGCGCAGACCGCCTCGCGGCCTTCCAGCCGCTCCACCACCAGCGATGGGTCCAGTCCCTGCAATTGCAGCAGGCGGGCGTGTTGCGACGGCGAGGCCAGCGTGGCCAATTGCGTCAGGGCATCGGTTCCGAAATCCATATCGGGTTCCTGCTTGAAGAGTCGGTGGTGCGCGTACGCAGAAACGGGAGCTGCAACGCCCGGGCAAGATGCGACAGGCAACCCAAGGTGTCAACACTCCCGGACTTCGTGCGTTCACGCCCGCGCGGCTGCACCGACGACGGACAAAAGCCCCGACCCATCTGAAAAAAGCACGGTGGATCGTCAGTTTTCAGCGCAAGCACTGTCTTGGCCACATGCCGTTGCCCGCAGCAGCTGCGCCTCGCTCAGCGGCGGCGGCCGGGCGGTTGCTGTCTGTATGTCATTGCGCATCCCGGTGAGACGTTTGATGCCTTGCCAGGATTTGTAAAGGCCCAGGTTGATGCCGTAGTTGATGTAGCCGCCGTATTTGAGTCCCATCTCTTCGGGGCTGATGCCCGAATCGTAGGCCTTTTCGAAGCGATTGGGCTCGACCACCACCCGGCTCCTGAAACGATACAGATCCAGCGGCGGCGCTTCCTCCGGACGCAATGCCTCCACGCGCCCCAGCGTGGGCACGTCAGGGGCGGAGGCGCTCGCGGCGGAGGGCGCAGCGACCGGCTGTGCAGTCGCCGGGCCTGCCATCATCAGTATCGCGCTGGCGCATAGATTGCACATGCAACGTCCATTCCGCCCCATGCCTTATCTTCCTTATTCAACACTGTCTGGTTGACCGTCAGGCCGAGCGCTCTTTGCCATACCTGCACCCTCGAATATAGGCGATCACGACACACAGGCATTGTTTTTCCGTTGCGCACCAGGACACCCCGACCTCGGCTGCAAACCTCCCGCGAACAACCGTGTCTCACACATTGAGACTGGCATCGGTTCTGATAGGCCTCTTTGAGGATCGAAATCATGGCCTTCGCGCTCGCCCCCCGCACCGAGAACGCCGAGCGCGCCCTGGCCACCACCGATGGCCTGCCCAGCCGCGACGGCGCGTTGCTGACCGAGCGCCTGGAGCGGCGCTATCACGACCGCATCACCGGCAGCTTCACCTTGCCCGGGCGCGAGGGCCATTACGCGCCGATCCCGGACGATGTGCCGGTGGCGCTGGCGGCGGCGTTGCGCGCGCGCGGCATCACCCAGCTTTACAGCCACCAGGCCGAGGCCTGGAGCGCGACCCAGCGCGGCGAACACGTGGCCATCGTCACTCCGACCGCCTCGGGCAAGTCACTGTGCTACACGCTGCCGGTGGTCAGCGCGGCGATGGGCGGCAGTGCCAAGGCGTTGTACCTTTTCCCGACCAAGGCATTGGCGCAGGACCAGGTGGCCGAGCTGCTGGAGCTCAACCGTGCCGGCGAGCTGGGAGTGAAGGCGTTCACCTTCGATGGCGATACCCCGGGCGATGCGCGCCAGGCGATCCGGCTGCATGGCGACATCGTGGTCAGCAACCCGGACATGCTGCACCAGGCGATCCTGCCGCACCACACCAAATGGGCGCAGTTCTTCGAGAACCTGCGTTACGTGGTGATCGACGAGATCCATACCTATCGTGGCGTGTTCGGCAGCCACGTCACCAATGTGCTGCGCCGGTTGCAGCGCATCTGTGCGTTCTACGGCGCCAGCCCGCAATTCATCCTGTGCTCGGCCACCATCGGCAATCCGCATGCGCACGCCGAGGCGTTGATCGAGCAGCGCGTGCACGCCATCACCGAATCCGGCGCGCCCACCGGCGACAAGCACGTGCTGCTGTGGAACCCGCCGGTGGTCAATGCCGATCTGGGGCTGCGCGCGTCGGCACGCTCGCAGAGCAACCGGATCGCGCGCATCGCGATCAAGTCCGGGTTGAAGACGCTGGTGTTCGCGCAGACGCGCTTGATGGTCGAGGTACTCACCAAGTATCTGAAGGACATCTTCGACCACGATCCGCGCAAGCCGCCGCGCATCCGCGCCTATCGCGGTGGCTATCTGCCGACCGAGCGCCGTGAGGTCGAACGGGCGATGCGCGCCGGCAATATCGATGGCATCGTCTCGACTTCGGCACTGGAGCTGGGCGTGGACATCGGCGCGCTCGACGTAGTGATCCTCAACGGCTACCCAGGCAGCGTCGCGGCGACCTGGCAGCGCTTCGGCCGCGCCGGACGCCGGCAGCAGCAGGCCCTGGGCGTGCTGGTGGCCAGCTCACAGCCGCTGGACCAATACGTGGTGCGGCATCCGGACTTCTTTGCCGATGCTTCGCCCGAGCATGCGCGCATCGCCCCGGACCAGCCGCTGATCCTGTTCGACCACATCCGCTGCGCCGCGTTCGAGTTGCCGTTCGTCGCCGGCGAGCCGTTCGGGCCGATCGATCCGCTGGTATTCCTGGAGGCCCTGGCCGAGAGCGAAGTGGTGCACCAGGAAGGCGACCGCTGGGAATGGATCGCCGACAGCTACCCGGCCAATGCGGTGAGCCTGCGCTCGGTGGCCGACGGCAATTTCGTGGTGGTCGACAAGACCGACGGCAAACAGCAGATCATCGCCGAGGTGGATTATTCGGCCGCCGCGTTGACGCTGTACGAAGGCGCGATTCACATGGTGCAGAGCACGCCGTACCAGGTGGAGCGGCTGGACTGGGAAGGCCGCAAGGCCTATGTCACCCGCACCCATGTGGACTACTACACCGACAGCATCGACTACACCAAGCTCAAGGTGCTCGACCGCTTCGACGGCAGTGCGGCCGGGCGCGGCGATTCGCATCACGGCGAGGTACACGTGGTACGACGCGTGGCCGGCTACAAGAAGATCCGCTACTACACCCACGAGAACATCGGCTACGGTCCGGTCAACCTGCCCGACCAGGAATTGCATACCACGGCGGTGTGGTGGCAACTGCCGCAGGCCACACTGGGCAAGGCATTCACATCCAGGCAGGATGCGCTGGACGGCTTCCTCGGCGCGGCCTATGCGCTGCACGTGGTCGCCACGGTGGCGGTGATGGCCGATGCGCGCGACCTGCAGAAGGCCGTCGGCAACGGCGATGGCGCATGGTTCGCGGTGGCCGATCAAAGCGGGCGCGGCCAGCTGCGCGGCGTGGAGGAAGGGCAGGAAGGGCAGGAAGGCAGCGTGGAACTGCAGCAGGCGTTCGTACCCACGGTCTACCTGTACGACAACTTCCCCGGCGGCGTGGGCCTGAGCGAACCGTTGTGGCAGCGCCAGGCCGAGCTGCTGCAGCGCGCCGACGAACTGGTGCGGCGCTGCGACTGCAAGGCCGGCTGCCCGGCCTGCGTCGGGCCGGTGCTGGCGGCACAGGAGAGCGGCGACGGGCAGACCCCGAAGTCGCTGGCGCTGGCGGTGCTGGCATTGCTATCGGATATCGAGGCACCGGCCATTCCGGAGGACATCGAGCAGGCGCTGGACGTTCCCGCATGAGCGTAAGCCTGGAACGGCTGCGATTGTTGCGGCGGCAAGCGGGCGAGCGCGAGGTGGCGGATGCGCCCAATGCGGAGGCTACAGATGCGCGGGCGATCGTTATTCCGCCGGCGACCACGCCAACGGATACGGCAATCGAAGCGGCGGCGCCGGAGCTGGCGGCAGCACAAGCTTCCCACGGCGTCCGCGCTGAGCGACTAAAACTGTTGCGACGGCAGGTGGGCGGAATGGGCGCGGCGCCCAAGGCCGCATCCCACGCCACACCGTCGGACGCTGCCAGGACAAACATCGCGCCATCACAAGGTGCCACTGCACGCTCGGGCGAGGCCGCAGCGTGCGCGCCCTCCGCTCCTGCGAACGCTACCGCCGACACGCTATTGCGACGGCCGTTGGCCACGCCGGCCTCCGAAACGTCGGTGTTCGCGTGGGTGGACCAGGAAATACGGCACCAGCCAGTGCCGGCAATGGCCGAAGAGGCGCATCCGCCATCGGCTGCCGCCCGCGCGAGCACCACGACGACGACGAGTCCAAATTCCGGATTCCGGCCTGATACCAATCCCGGCGCACTGCGCA
>JAATFS010000194.1 GCA_015655035.1 Lysobacterales bacterium
ACCCGTGCCAGCGTCGATGGTGTGAATGTCATTTTCAGCAAGACGTTCGCCGCCGATGGCGTGGCCACGTTTCATTGCCTGGTGAGCGGCAGTGGTCAGTGTCATTACCTGGTGTATGCCGAGCGTTGCAGCGATTCGGCTGCGGCAACGCCTTGCACCCGCCAGACGCTGGATCGCTTTACGCTGATGGCGGGGCAGATCCGCGAACTGCGCGGGCTGCCGCAGCAGTTCCGCGAATGCGTGAGTGCGCAGGCGCGTGACGGCGGATGCGGCTAGTGCAAGATGCGTTCGTGGTCCGTTGCGACCGGGAATTTGCGGCTAGCAACACCATGGAGTCGTAGGGTTGGCCCGGCGCCGGGCCTGAATACGCACTGACGATCACCGCTCGCTTCTGCGATCATTGCGCGCTTGTCGCCGGCTCCACGGCGTTCCAAGACAGGTAGTGCATGTCCCATAGTCCCCTGCGCCGTGAAGTCGGCCCCTTTGCGCTCATGCTTACCGGCCTGGGCTCGATCATTGGTTCCGGTTGGTTGTTCGGGGCCTGGCGCGCGGCGGGCCTGGCGGGTCCGGGCGCGATCTGGGCGTGGGTGCTGGGTGCGGCGATCATCACCACGATTGCGCTGTCCTATGCCGAACTGGGTGCGATGTTCCCCGAATCCGGTGGCATGGTGCGCTACAGTCATTACTCGCACGGATCGTTGGTGGGCTTTATCGCCGGCTGGGCGAACTGGATCGCGATCGTATCGGTGATCCCGGTCGAGGCCGAGGCGTCGGTGCAGTACATGGCCTCTTGGCCATGGAAGTGGGCGCAGGATCTGTACGTGCAGGCGCCCGGGGGCGCGGGCGAGCTGTCGGTGCCGGGGTTGCTGATCGCCGCCGTGCTGGTGCTGGTCTATTTCCTGCTGAATTTCTGGAGCGTCAAGCTGTTCGCGCGCTCGAACACGCTGATTACCGTGTTCAAGCTGGTAGTGCCGGCCGCTACCGGTATCGCGCTCATCGCCAGCGGCTTCCATGCCGAGAACTTCAGTGTCGGCATCCATGGCGATGCACACGTGATCGACTTCGCTGCGGTGCTGACTGCCGTGGCTACCGCCGGCATCGTCTTCAGCTTCAATGGGTTCCAGAGTCCCATAAATCTGGCCGGCGAGGCCAAGAACCCGGGGCGCAGCATCCCGTTCGCGGTGCTGGGCTCGATCGGCCTGGCCACGGTCGTCTACCTGATCCTGCAAGTGGCCTACATCGGCGCGGTGCCGCCGGACCTGCTGGCCAAAGCCGGTTGGCACGGCATCGATTTCCGCTCGCCGTTCGCCGAGTTGGCGATCATCGTCAACCTGCATTGGCTGGCGATGCTGCTGTATATCGATGCGTTCGTCAGCCCCAGCGGTACCGGCATCACCTACACCGCCACTACCGCGCGCATGATCTACGGCATGGAGAAGAACGGCACGTTGCCGAAGGTGCTGGGCAAGCTGCATCCGCATTGGGGCGTGCCGCGCCCGGCGATGCTGTTCAACCTCGCGGTGTCCTACCTGTTCCTGTTCTTCTTCCGTGGCTGGGGCACGCTGGCGGCGGTGATCTCGGTGGCCACGATCATTTCCTATCTCACCGGCCCGGTGAGCGCGATGACGCTGCGGCGCACCGCGGCGGAGGTGCATCGCCCGCTGCGCATCTATGCGATGCCGGTGTTGGCGGGCGTGGCGTTCGTGATGGCGACCGAGCTGCTGTACTGGGCGCGCTGGCCACTCACCGGCGAAATCATCCTGCTGATGGGCGTGGCATTGCCGGTGTATGCGTATTACCAGTCCAAGCAGGGCTGGAAGGACTTCGGCCGCAACTTGAAGGGAGCGGCGTGGATGATCTGCTACCTGCCGGCGATCGCGTTGCTGTCATGGGCCGGCAGCAGCACCTTCGGTGGCCATGGCTACCTGTCCTATGGGCCGGATCTGCTGGTGGTCGGCGTGGTCGGCCTGGTGTTCTATGTGTGGGGTGTGCGCAGCGGCTGGCGTACCCCGGCGATAGAGCGGGCGATCGCGTCCGCGTGATCCATGATTCGATGCGCCCGGGTGCGGTACCGCACCCCGGGCTTCGCTGGCGCCAGCCGTGATCCGGGAAGCGTGTGCGTGCGGTTGCTCAGGCCGAGCTGGCCACCAGTCGCGGCGCGCCATCGAAGCGGTCCAGGTCGCGGACCAGCTCGGTGTACTGCTGCAACCGTCCCATTTCGCGCATGATCGCGATGTCTTCATGGCGTAGATCGCGCCGGGCGGTGACGTCCTTCTTGTAACGCAGCACTTCCGGATAGCGCCGCGCCATCTCCAGCGCATCGGCCACGCATTCGACGGTGTCGGCATCGGGAGTCAGGCGGGCGCGGCTATTGAACGCGCGCAACCAGCGCTCGAAACCGGCGCTGTGATCGAACAGGTCGGCGATGTACCACATCACGAACAGGATCGAGACCCAGGAGGTCAGTACGATCACGATGCGGCTGAAGGTGACGTGGTAGTCGTGCTGCCATAGCTGGTGCGTGATCACGCCCAGCAATACCAGCGAAATCGCCTGCCAGCCGATGATCGAGGACACCACCCATTGCTTCTTGGCGACGCCGAGCAGTTTTACTTCCGCATCGATCTGTTCGTCACTCTTGCCACGCCAGTGCGCGACCTGATCCTCGAATGGCTGGCGATGCAGCGCGTTGTCTTGCAACAGCAGACCCAAACCCCTGAACAAAGTGATCATGACGAGCTCCTTGCGGATGGCGGGTAGCAACGACTTAGGCGTGTTCTAGCACGTTAGCGCGAGTTGGCAACGATTGCGCCGTCTATGGCGGTGCGGCGTGCGGAAGCGTCGGGTAAAAGTACGTAAATTCAATTGTTTGCGATGGAAACGGGACGTTCCTTGCGGCGCCGGTTGCTGCGCTGCACCGCGTCCTGCATCTGCGTCTTGCCGGTGGCCGACTGCGCTTCATGCAGCCCAGTATCGGCCCGTGCGGGTGGTCGTTCCGTGATCGAATCTGCCATGCCGTGTGTAGGTGGACGTGAGGTTTGGCGTTGCCATGATCCGACGCTGGGTACTCGATGCGTTTCCACGCGAGTAGAGCGGGATCGAGTACGACCCGCTGTTGGATGATCCGGGCCTGTTCGGGCCAGACGGCATCATCTGGCGGGTGGATTCTGGATATGCGGGGATGCGGTCAGGCAGGTGCTTGAGGTGCTGGCCTCGCTCCGCCTGCCGGTGCCGGCGGTGGGGCTATCGCGGGATCTCATTCCAGGTGCAGGCGCGGCGCTATTGCCGGAGTGGGTACAAGCCCGGCTGCGCGGCAGTGGCGGACAGCGTGCCCACACATGGGCTTCGGCGCGGGTGATGCGTGGCTGGGCAC
>JAATFS010000215.1 GCA_015655035.1 Lysobacterales bacterium
ATGCGGCTCATCCGAGCAGCCGTAGAAATAACTTCTCCATGTCCCACGCTGGCCATTGCTCCGGACAGCACAAGTTCAAGCCGCGTGCATCCATCCGGCAGCGATGTATCGCTGGGGTGAGACCTCTGGGACTACCCGCGTTCCATGTGCTGCTTGGCCTCACAGAAACGATTAGAGCAAAGCACCCTATTGCTTTGGACCTCCCAAATGGGAGGATTCACCGCAGCTGCGGTTCGTTGATGGCCGTCACATTATCCAGAACTCGGCCGCCCCTGCGCCAGGCCCTGGCGTCGGCGCCAACGGGGACGGCGATGGCCACGGAACATCAGCAGATACAGCCCCATCACCCATGCCGAAGCCGCGCTCCAGCCGCCCAGGATGTCAGAGGGGTAATGCACGCCGAGATAGAGCCGCGAGACGCTGACCAACAAGGCGAACGTGCCGGCCAGCACCGTCACCGGCCAGCGCCAGCGCGTGGGCCAAGCCAGCGCAATCACCACCACCGCCAGCGTCATCGAGCCCATCGCATGGCCGCTCGGAAAGCTGTAGGTAGACTCCGGCGCGATCGATTCCCACAGGCTCGGGCGGTCGCGCTGGAACAATCGCTTGGCTCCCATGTTCAACAGTGCCGAGCCGGCGAAACCGAATCCGGCGAAACTGGCCTCGCGCCAACGTCGCAGCGCCAGAAGCACCAGTACCAGCAGCACGTCGACAGGGATCACGCCGTACTGGAAGCCCAGCCGGGAGATCAGTACGAACCAGGCGTCCAGCCTCGGCGAGGTCCATTGGCGCAGCTGCAGCAGCAGCGGCTCGTCGAACACGAGGTTTTCCAGCTCGTGTATCTCCTCGGCGAGCGCAACGAACAGCCCCAGCGGCAACAGCACGCCGACGAACAGTAGAACCAGTCGCCACGCATTGCCGCGCAGCCAGTGTCGAAAGCCGGCCGGAGTTTCAGCCGGCGCTGCGCACATATTTGGTTTGAACGTACTCGTCGACCAGCGCCACGAATTCCTGCGCGATGTTGTCGCCGCGCAGCGTCACGGTCTTCTCTCCATCGACGAACACCGGCGCCGACGGTGCCTCGCCGTTGCCCGGCAGCGAGATGCCGATATTGGCATGACGCGATTCACCCGGTCCGTTGACCACGCAGCCCATCACCGCCAGCGTCATGTTCTCGGCGCCGGGATGGCTCACCTTCCACTCCGGCATCTTCGCGCGCACGTGGTTCTGCACCACCTTGGCCAGCTCCTGGAAGAACTCCGACGTGGTGCGACCGCAGCCCGGGCAGGCCGTGACCATCGGGGTAAACGCCCGCTGGCCGGTGGTCTGGAGCAGTTCCTGCGCCACGATCACTTCCTGGGTACGCGGCTGGCCGGGCTCGGGCGTCAGCGAGATGCGAATGGTGTCGCCAATGCCTTCCTGCAACAGTACGGCAAGCGCCGCGCTGGACGCGACGATGCCCTTGCTGCCGATACCTGCCTCGGTCAGGCCCAGGTGCAACGCAAAGTCACAACGCGCCGACAGGTCGCGATACACCGCGATCAGCTCCTGCACGCCGGACACCTTGGCCGACAGCACGATGCGATCGCGCGCCAAGCCCAGGTCGACCGCGCGCTCGGCCGAATCCACCGCCGAACGGATCAGCGCCTCGCGCAGCACCTGACCCGCCCCCAGCGGCGTCTGCAGCCGGGAATTCTCGTCCATCAACTGGGCTGCCAGCGCCTGGTCCAGCGAGCCCCAGTTGGCGCCGATACGGACCGGCTTGTCGTATCGCATCGCGAACTCGATCAGCTGACCGAACTGCAGATCCTTCTTCTTGCCGAAACCGACGTTGCCGGGATTGATCCGGTACTTGCCCAAGGCCTCTGCACACGCAGGTTCAGCGCTGAGCAGCTGGTGGCCGTTGTAATGGAAATCGCCGATCAACGGCACTTCGATTCCCATCATCCGCAGCTTCTCGACGATGCGCGGGATCGCGGCGGCGGATTCGGCATTGTTCACCGTCAACCGCACCATTTCCGAACCGGCACGCCACAATTCGGCCACCTGCTTGACGCTGGCGGCGACATCGGCAGTGTCGGTATTGGTCATCGACTGCACCACTACCGGGCGGCCACCGCCCACGACGACATTGCCGATCCTGACCGGCTGGGTAAGGCGGCGAGGCCAGGCGCCGGTATCGGCGGGCGGGGTCGGTCGGGTGACGGCGTCGTGCATTCCGGCATTTTACCCCGAGCACTCGCGCGCACCCATCCCCATGCGGCATGGCGTCGTTGACCCAAATCAAAGCCTGCCGGGGCCTGTACAGGCACAGTAACCCGGTCTGGCGCTCGCTGTGCCAATGCAGAGGCATGCGTCGAACCTGCACCCGCACAGCGCCCAGGCATTCGCAATGCTGAACCATACGCCACTCCTGCGACGGTATGTCGCAGGCAACCCCTACGCTCGCTGCATACGATTGGAGCCAATGAATACTTCTGACGCATCGTTCCTTCGTACCCTTTGCAGTCTGCGCTGGCTCGCCACCGCCGGCCAGGCCGCGACCATCCTGGTTGCCACCGGACCGATGCAATTGGACCTGCCACAGCTGCCGCTATGGGCGGGCGTTGCCGCGCTGGCCATGTTCAATCTGTATGCGCAACTGCGCGTGGCCCACTCGGACTCGGCCGCCTCGGCCACCGCGTTCGGCCACATCCTGGTGGACGTGACCGTGCTGACCTGGATGGTCGGCTGGAGCGGCGGCATCGCCAATCCGTTCGGCTCGCTGTTCCTGATCCTGATCGCGCTGGCGGCGCTGGCGCTGCCGCTGTCGTGGACCATGGCGGTGGCCTTTACCTGCGTGCTGGGCTATGTCGTCAGCGCCACGTTCGGCTTGCCCCTGCCCTATGGCCGCTACGACCCACTGGCGCTGCACATGTGGGGCATGGCAGCCAATTTCCTGTTGTCGGCGGTGGTGGTGCTGGTGTTCTCGACCCGGCTGTCGCTGTCGCTGCGCGAGCGCGAGCGCGAGATATCCACGCTACGCGAACGCTTTGCCCGCAACGAGGGCATCGTGGCGCTGGCCACCCACGCGGCCTCGGTCGCACACGAACTCAATACCCCGTTGGCGACGATGACGCTGCTGGCCGACGATGTCGCCGACCAGTGCCGGCAGCCGGAACTGCGTGAGGACCTGGACACCTTGCGCGAGCTGCTGGTGCAATGCCACGAGCGGGTGCTGGCACTGGCCGCACCAGCCGACAACAGCAGCCTGTCCACTCCCGTCGCGGTACAGGACGTGCTCGAACAATGGCGGCTGGTACGCCCGACCATCGAGCTGCGACGCAACGACGACGCGCCGCTGCGGCTGCGGCTCGAGCCCGGCGTCGGCCACCTGTTGATGGTGCTGCTGAACAACGCTGCCGATGCCGGCGAGCGCACCGGCCACCCGCAGATAGACCTGACCTTGCGCGTCGAGCACGAGCAGTTGCACGGCGAGGTACGCGACTACGGTCCCGGCTTCGATACCGCCAAGGCCATGTTGCCGGGTACCCTGTTCAACAGCGGAAAACCCGATGGCATGGGCGTTGGTCTGGCGCTCTCTCATGCCACGGTCGAACGGCTGCGTGGCGAATTGTGGATGCTGCCTGCCGAAGGCAGCGGCGCACGGGTCGGCTTCCGCCTGCCCTTGTCTGTAAAGGAAGCAACGATATGAACACACATACGCACACCGGCTTGCTGGTCGACGATGACATCCTCTACCTGCGCACGCTGCAGCGCAGCCTGGCCCGGCGTGGGGTGGAAGCCGTGACTGCCAGCGACGCCGCCAGCGCGATCGCCACCGCGCGCCAGGCCCAGCCCGATTTCGCCTTGATCGACCTCAAGCTCGGCAACGATTCGGGTCTGTCGCTGATCCAGCCGCTGCGCGCGATCCGCGCCGACATGCGGATCCTGCTGGTGACCGGCTACGCCAGCATCGCCACCGCGGTGGAAGCGATCAAGCTCGGCGCCGACGATTACCTGCCCAAGCCAGCCAACATCTCCACGATCATGCGGGCGATCGGTGAGGAAGAGGAGTTCCCCGAGCCCGACGAGGAAGAAACCGCGCAGGAAATGATGACCCCGCTGAGCCGGTTGCAGTGGGAGCACATCCAGCAGGCACTGCACGAGACCGGCGGCAATGTATCGGCCGCCGCTCGCCTGCTCGGCATGCATCGACGCTCGCTGCAACGCAAGCTGACCAAGCGCCCCAGCCCGGGGCCGCTGCGCGACCCGGCGCGCTGAGCACACCGGCGCCTGCCCGCGCCGGTCTACCAGAACAACGTATACAGCGCGATCAGGATGGCGATCACGCCGAGCGCGCCGGCATTGAAACTGATCGGCGTGCCGTAGCGAACGTCATCGGTACGTATCAGGTCACGCGCAGGCGTTGCCGGCGTCGCCAGCGATACCCCGACCGCCAACAACAACGACAGCATGAACACCAGGCCCACCCGGTCGATGAACGGCAATGCCGGCCATGCCAGCTTCAAGGCCACCGACAACACGAACGACCCGATCGCCGCCGTCAGCGCGCCGGCTTCGTTGGCACGTTTCCAGAACAGCCCGAGCATGAAGATCACCACGATGCCCGGGGTGAAGAAGCCGGTGTATTCCTGGATGTACTGGAAGGCCTGGTCGAAACCGCCCAGCAACGGACGCGCGGTCAGGATCGCCAGCACCACCGACACCACCGCTGCCAGCCGGCCTACCCGCACCAGCGTCTTCTGCTCGGCCTGCGGATGCGACTTGGCGTAGAAATCCAG
Organism: Lysobacterales bacterium; assembly: GCA_015655035.1. Taxonomy (GTDB): domain Bacteria; phylum Pseudomonadota; class Gammaproteobacteria; order Xanthomonadales; family Xanthomonadaceae; genus JAATFS01. The sequence goes on from JAATFS010000215.1 coordinate 4,785, forward strand.
GGTGAAGATGGTCGCCACCGAGTTGATCTTGGACGCCAGCGAGGCCACGATCGCCGCCACCAGCGCGGCGAAGACCAGGCCCAGGACGCCGCTCGGCAGCAGCTTCATCATCGTCGGGTAGGCCTGGTCGGGCTTGGCCAAGTCCGGCACCAGCAGCACTGCGGCGATCCCCGGCACCACCACCACCACCGGCATCAACAACTTGAGGAAGGCGGCGAACACCATGCCTTTCTGCGCCTCGCCGATGTTCTTGGCGGCCAGCGCACGCTGGATGATGTACTGGTTGAAGCCCCAATAGCTCAGATTCATGATCCACAACCCGCCGATCAACACGCTCAGGCCCGGCAGGTCCTTGTAGAACGGGTTGTCCTTGGACAGGATCATCTGGAAGTGCTCAGGATGCCGCTGCCATAAGGTATGGAACCCGGCCAGCATGCCCTCGCCTGCGCCAATCTTGCTCAACGTCAGCCCCGTCACCAGCAAGCCGCCCAGCACCAGCAACGACACCTGCACGATATCGGTCAGCGCCACCGCCTTCAGGCCGCCATACAGCTGGTAGGCCAGCGCGAACACGCCCATCAGCGCCAGTGCCAGCATCTGATCCATGCCGGTGACCTGCGCCACCGCGATCGATCCCAGCCACAGGATCGAGGTCAGGTTGACGAACACGTACAGACCCAGCCAGAACACCGCCATCAAGGTGCGGATGCGGTTGCCGTATCGCTGTTCCAGGAACTGCGGCATGGTGTAGATGCCGTTGCGCAGGAAGATCGGCAGGAAGAACTTGCCGACGATCAGCAAGGTCAGGGCCGCCATCCATTCGTAGGACGCGATCGCCAGACCGATCGCGTAGCCGGAACCGGCCATGCCGATGATCTGTTCGGCCGAGATATTGGCTGCGATCAGCGAGGCGCCGATCGCCCACCACGGCAGCGATTTGCCGGCGAGAAAATAATCCTCCGCGCTCTTGCTGTGACCGATCTTCTCGCGCGACACCCACTGCGCCAGTACGAAGATACCGGTCAGATAGACCAGTACGATCACGATATCCAACGTTGCAAGGCCCACTTCGCTGCTCTCCCGTCATGCCGCTGGGGTCGCCTGCCGCTCCTGCCAGGACACGGCACCGCCGCCGCGCCAATGCCTTCCAACTCCGCAGGACCGACAACGCCCTCCCGGCTGCTGTGGTCACGGCCACCACGCGGCGACCGTCTTGGTGCGTGCCCTCCCAGGCGGCACGGGTGCCTGTGCCCGCTACTTCATCGGGCAATCCACCGTAACCTCGGCCTCGTTGAGTGCGCCCAGCGCGATCCGCGACACCGACAGGTCCAGCGCCGCCGCGCTTTCCAGCGTCGCCACCTGCAGCAGCTTGCCGACATCGGCCCCGGCCACGTTGAAACATTTCAGCGGGACGCCGAGCGTGCGCCACTGGCCCTGCGCGCTCGCCGACAACGCCGGTTGCAGATCGATTTTGCCCTCGCAGCCCGCGCCGCAGCCCACGCCCAGCCATACCGGCGCGGTCACCGCGCTGTCGCGGCGCAGGGTCAGCTGCAACTGCACGTCGCCATTGGCTTCACGCGACACGTCCACCGGCTTGGCCGAGGACAGCACCAGGCTGGCCACGCGGGCGCCAGACCACCGCAAGCGGCGTGCGTCCTCCTGCGCCCGGTGATCGACCGCCGTCATCTTCAGGCTGCCGTCGGACAACGCCACCGGCAATGTGGTGGCCGGCATGTTTGCCTGACCCGCGTTGGATAGCAGCATCGAGATACCCAGCGACGGTTTGCCACGATTGAAGTACACCCCGCCCACCGATTGCTCGCCGGACACGCCCGACACCTCGGCCAGCGGCGCCAGGTCGCCCCTGTCGGCATAGCCCAGGCCGTAGTCGAACGCGAACTGCGGGTCGTAGTCCTTCTGCCCGACATTGTTGGCGAACTGGGTGGCGCTGCGCGGCCAGGAGAAGCTGAGCTTGCCCTTGAAATCGTGTTGCACGCTGCCATCCGGCTTGCGCAGCAGCACATCGGCGATGCCTTCGCCTTCCGACCCCGGCAGCCACGCGGCGACGAATGCGTCGGATGCATTGATCTCGCGATTGAGCCACAGCGGACGACCGCTCAGGAACACCGCCACCACCGGAATGCCGTCGGCCTTGAGCTTCTTCAGCAGTTCCAGGTCGCTGTCGTCGCCGGGCTTGTACAGCAGCGTGGCGATATCGCCCTGGAACTCGGCGTACGGGTTTTCGCCGAACACCACCACCGCTACGTCGGGCTTGGCCGTGTACTTCCCATCCACCGCCAGCTCGGCGCTGCCGCCGGCGGCCTTGAGCTGTTTTTCCAGTCCTTCCCAGATCGTATTGCCGTTCGGATAGTCGGCCCGCCGGGTGCCGGTGCCTTGCCAGTTCAGTGTCCAGCCGCCAGATTGCTTGCCCATGTCGTTGGCACCATCGCCCGCGACCAGCACGTGCGCGTGCGGGTCCAGCGGCAGCAGGCCGTTCTGGTTCTTCAGCAGCACCAGCGATTCACGCACCGCCTGGCGTGCGATCGCTCGGTGCGCGGGCGCGCCGAGCAATTCGAACTTGCCGCCGAGCGGGCGCTGCGACGGCTTTCCGGCCTCGAACAAGCCGAGCCGGAACTTGACCCGCAGTATCCGGCGCACCGCATCGTCCAGCCGCTGCAGCGGAATCTGCCCGGCCCTGACTGCGGCCAGCTGGCTTTCGTAGACGCCTTTCCAGCTGTCCGGCGCCATCGCCATGTCGACCCCGGCGTCGAACGAAGCCGGGCAGCGCTCGTTGCTGCAGCCTTTGACCTGGCCGTGGCCATTCCAGTCGCCGACCACGACCCCCCCGAAATGCATCTGCCCCTTCAGCACGTCGGTAAGCATGGCCTTGTAGCCGTGCATTTTCTCGCCATTGAAGCTATTGAACGAAGCCATGACGCTCTGCGCGCCGGCTGCGATCGCCGGGGGATAGCCTGCGGCGTGCACATCGCGCAGGGTGTCCTCGGACACGCGCGTATCGCCCTGGTCCTTGCCGTCGGTGGTGCCGCCGTCGCCGACGAAATGCTTGACCGACGACACCACATGCCTGCCATCGAGGAATTCGGGCGAGCCCGGCACGCCCTGCAAGCCTTCCACCATCTTCCCGGCGTAGCTGGCCACCACCGCCGCCGATTCGGAATAGCCTTCGTAACTGCGCCCCCAGCGATCGTCCTGCGGCACCGCCACGGTCGGCGCAAAGGTCCATTCCATACCGGTGACACGCGTCTCTGCGGCGGTGACTTCGCCGATCCTGCGCATCAGCTCGGGATTGCGCGTGGCGCCCAGGCCGATATTGTGCGGAAACAACGTGGCACCGACGATATTGCTCTGCCCGTGCACCGCGTCGATACCGAAGATGATCGGGATCGCGTTGCCGCCCTTGGCAGTATCCATCGACGCCGCATAATAGGCGTCGGCCAGTTTCAGCCATTCGGCCGGGCTGGCATTGTAGTGGCCGCCCGGATCGGAATTGCCGCCGGCCAACACCGACCCCAGGCGATAGGTTCGCACGTCGTCCGGAGTCATGTAGGCGATATCGCCCTGGATGGTCTGGGCGACTTTTTCCTCCACGCTCATCTTCGCCATGAGCGCGTTGATGCGTTGCTCCAGCGCCTGATCCCGCGCGAACGGCCAATCCGGCGATGGCCATTTTTCAGGATGGATCACGCCCACTGCACCGGTGGTATCGGCGCCAACCGCCGCGGCATCGGGTGGGGCCTCGACATGGCAGGCGGCCAGCGTCAGCACGGCGGCAGCGATGGCGACGGATGCAATATTGCCGAATACGAGCACGGGCGCGCGACGAAACAGCTTATCCAAGACAGGCATCTCCAAGCGGGTTTGCGGCGCGCCGGCAATATCGACACGTCGACAGCCGACGTACGCTTTCGTATCCGCCAATAGCTGTCAACTAAAGTTTCGGGTATAGCCCAGCGGCAACCGCATATCGGAATGCGATATATCCGGACGGCCCTGCGATGGCGGGAAATCGCTTGGTGTTGCGTCGCCCGTGCAGCAACTCGAGCGCGCCCGGACAACCCGTCATTGCTGCATTGCAATATCGCGGGCGTGCCGCCTTGCGCAGCATCGAGGCCCCGAATGCACCCGCATAAAACGACAACGGACGCCCTTGGCGTCCGTTGCGAAGCGTCGAATGCTCAGCCGATCATTCGTCGGCCAGACGCACCAGTACCGCACGCGTGACCGGATCGTGCACTTCCGCCGCCTGGCCTTGCAGCGCCGGCAGCAACTGGCTGGCAAGCTGTTTGCCCAGTTCGACCCCGAACTGGTCGAACGCGTTGATGCCCCACAGCACCGACTGCACATAGACGCTGTGCTCGTACATCGAGATCAATGCGCCCAACGCGGCCGGGGTCAATGCATCGAACAGGATCAGCGTGCTTGGCCGGCCGCCTGGATAGCTGCGGTGCGGGTCGCTGCTGGCCTGGCCATTGGCCAGCGCCTCGGTCTGCGCCAACAGGTTGGCTAACAATGCCTGGTGGTTCTCGACATAGGGATCGTCGTTGTGGATGGTGCCGATGAAGTCCGCCGGCACCACGCTGGTGCCCTGGTGCAGCGCCTGGAAGAAGCTGTGCTGCACGTCAGTGCCCGCTCCGCCCCACCACACCGATACCGTGTCGCTATCCACCGGCGAGCCGTCCAGCTTGACGCGCTTGCCCAGGCTCTCCATCACCAGCTGTTGCAAATAGGCCGGCAACAGCGCCATGCGCTGGTCGTAGGTCATCACCGCGTGCGTGGCATGGCCGAGCAGGTTGCGATTCCATACCGCGGTCAGGCCGTGCAGTACCGCGACGTTGTCTTCCAGCGGCGTGTTCAGCACGTGCGCGTCGAATTCGGCGGCGCCGGCCAGCAACTGCTCGAAACGCTGGAAACCAATCGCCAGTGCGATCGGGAAACCGACCGCCGACCACAGCGAATAACGGCCGCCCACCCAGTCCCACATCGGCAGCACCCGGCCGGGGGCGATGGCGAATGCCTTGGCCGCGCGCTCGGGGTTGGCGCTGACTGCGTACAGGCGCTCGCTGCCTCCCAGCCAATCGTGCAGGATGCGCCCGTTGAGCAAGGTCTCCTGGGTGCCGAAGGTCTTGGAGATCAACACGCCGGCAGTGCGTGCCGGGTCCAGCGTGGCCAGCGTGCGCTGCATTGCCGCGCCGTCTACATTGGAAACGAAATGGACCCGGAAACGCGCGCCCTCGACCGGCCGCAACGCATCGGCCAGCAGCCGGGGTCCCAGGTCGGAACCACCGATGCCGACGCTGACGATGTCGGTGACCTCGGTCTGCTCCAGTGCCTCGATCAGCGCCTGCATCCGCTGGCGCACCCGCACCGCGCTGGCATTGGCCTCGGCCGCCACCGGCGCATCGGTCAGGTTGCCGCGCAGTGCGGTGTGCAGCGCTGCGCGTTCCTCGGTGACGTTGACCTGCTCGCCACGGAACAAACGCTGGAACGCGCCGCCCACGTCGCGCTGGCGGGCCAGTTCCAGCAGTTCATCCAGCGCGGCGCGGTCGTACTTCTGCCGTGCAAAGTTGAAATACAACGGTCCGACCTGCCTGGCGTACTGTTCCGGCCGCCCGGGTTCGGCAGCGAGCAGATCGGGGATGGCAACGCCGCGCAGACGCTGGGCGTGGGAATGCAGAGAGTCGAATCCGTTGTTCTGGGTCATGCGGCCTGGGTCGGGATGCTGTGGTTGGTATGGGTGATCCGGTTGTTGCCATCCACATATACCAGATCAGGCTTGAACACTTCAGCCTCTTCGACGGTCAGGCCAACGAACGCGGCGACGATGATCAGGTCGCCGACCTGCACGTGGCGCGCGGCCCCGCCGTTGAGCGAAATAACGCCACTGCCTTCCTCGGCGCGGATCGCATAGGTGGAAAAGCGGCTGCCGTTGGTGACATCCCAGATGTGCACCTGCTCGAACTCGCGGATGCCGCTGGCTTCCAGCAACAGACCATCGATGGCGATCGAGCCTTCGTAGTTCAGCTCGGAGTGGGTAACGGTGGCGCGGTGGATCTTGGCTTTCAGCAAGGAGAGTTGCATGGACGTGCGTACGGCAAAGGAAACGCGAAGTTTACACCCGTATGCCCGGCGGGACCGGGCCGCGCCCGATGCACCTTGCAAACGCCTCAAGCCGATACCTTGGCGGCACGCTAACGGCCCTCGGCCAAGCCGCCCTGCCGATCAGAACTCGAGGTTGTCGATCAAGCGGGTATTACCCAGCCGCGCGGCGATCAACGCCACGCGGGCGCCCTGGGAATCGGCTCCCGGCTCGGTCAGGTCGGGCTGGCGCAGGACCGCATAGTCCACCGCAAAGCCTGCCGCTTGCAGCCGCCGTGCAGCCTCGGCTTCGATCTCGGCCCGGCCTGCCCCGCCGACATGGCCGTCGCGCATGGCGAGCAAGGTCTGGCGAATTTCGGGCGAGCGCGGCCGATCTTCGGCCGACAGGTACTGGTTGCGCGAACTCATCGCCAGGCCGTCGGCCTCGCGCACGATGCTGCCGCCCAGTATCTCGATCGGGAATCCCAGGTCGGCCACCATCTGCCGGATCACCGCCAACTGCTGGTAATCCTTCTTGCCGAACGCGGCCACGTCGGGCTGGGCCTGGTTGAACAGCCGTGCCACCACTGTGCAGACGCCATCAAAATGACCCGGACGGCAGGCGCCTTCGAGCACATCGCTGATGCCCGGCGCATGCATGCGCATTGCCAGTTCGGTCCCCAGCGGATACATCGTGTCCACGCTCGGCAACCAGAGCACATCGCAGCCGGCATCTTCCAGGCCACGCATGTCGGCCTCGGGCGTACGCGGATAGCGCGCAAAATCTTCGTGCGGGCCGAACTGGGTCGGATTGACGAAGACGCTGGAAATCACGCGGTCGGCGTACTGCCGTGCCAGCATGACCAGCGAGAAATGCCCGGCGTGAAGGTTGCCCATGGTCGGCACCAACGCCACGCGCAGGCCCTCGCGCTTCCAACCGGCAACGATTTCGCGCAGGCGGGACAGATCGGAAACAGTTTCAATCATGAGGCGTAAGCGTGCTCTGCATCGGGGAAGGAACCGTCGCGCACGGCGGCGGCATAGGCCTGGATTGCCCCGGCGACGGAGCCGCCCTCGGCGAGGAAGTCCTTGACGAACTTGGGACGGCGGTGGCCGCTGTCCAGGCCCAGGAAATCGTGCAGTACCAGCACCTGACCATCGCAATCCGGACCAGCACCGATACCGATCGTGGGCACCGGCAGATCCGCCGTGATCTGCGCCGCGACCGGGGTGGGCACGCATTCGAGCACGACCAGGCTGGCGCCGGCTTCCACCACCGCGCGGGCATCGGCGCGCAGGCGCTCGGCCGCATCACCGCGCCCCTGCACCCGGTAGCCGCCCAGGCGCAGCACCGACTGCGGGGTCAGGCCCAGGTGCGAACACACCGGGATCTCGCGCTCGACCAGGTGGCGCACCACCTCCAGCTTGAAGCCCGCACCTTCGATCTTGACCATCTCCGCGCCAGCTTGCAGCAACTGTAGCGAGGCCTCGAGCGCACGTTCTGGCGTCGCGTCGGCGCCGAACGGCAGGTCGGCGACCAGCAACGCCCGCTGCAGTACGCTGGCCACGGCGCGGGTGTGGTAGACCATGTCGGCCACGGTCACCGGCAACGTTGAGTAATGCCCCTGTACGACCATGCCCAGGGAATCGCCGATCAGCACCAGGTCGACCCCATTGGCGTCGAGGGCACGGGCAAAGCCGGCGTCATAGGCGGTCAACATCACCAGGCGGCGACCTTCATGCTTGGCCTCCGCCAGGGCGGGAACGGTCCAGGGCTTGCTGTCGGTGTGGCTGCTCATGAACTCATTACTTTGGGTGATAAGCCGCTCATTATCTACCCAATCGGCGCCACGTCGCATACTTCCATTCCGTCCAGTATGTTCCGTACCGCTCCATGGCCCGCGATGACGGTGTCCGGCGCGATTTCAGCCAGCGGCACCAGCGCGAACGCGCGCTCGTGCAGATGCGGGTGTGGCACTTGCAGGTTCGGCAGATCGATCACCCGATCGGCATACAGCAGCAGGTCCAGATCCAGCGTGCGCGGGCCCCAACGCTCGCCGGGGAGCCGCTGGCGGCCATGTACCAGCTCCAGCGCGAGCAGTTGCTCGAGCAGCGCCAGCGGCGCCAGGGAGGTGACCACCGCCGCGACCGCATTGACGAACGCCGGCTGCTCCTGGCGCCCCCACGCCGCGGTCCGATACAGCCTCGAGGCCGCACTCAGGCGCGTTCCGGGCAACTGGTCGAGTGCAACGAGCGCCGCGCTCACCGTTTGTACCGCCTCGCCCAGGTTGGCGCCGAGACCGATATATGCGACCACGGTCATGGCAGGCTTATTCGTTGGCACCCGTGCGCCGGCGCCGACGGCGGCGCTTGCGTGGCGCCGCTTCGTCATCGCCGGTCTCGAACGACGTCTCGGCGTCGGCCGATGCGGGCTCCTGCCCGGTTTGCAGCTGCGCCTCACGCCAGAACTCGACGTCGGCCGCGTGTTCGCTGGAGGCGAACTCGCGCAGCGCCAGGAAATCGAACGCGGCACGGAAGCGCGGATGGCTCAGTGTGCGCTGCACCCGCTTGCGTTGCCGCGATGAGAAGCGTGACTGCAACAACCAGATTTCCTGCATCGGCAGCGAGAACCGGCGCGGCAGCGCGATCCGCTCCAACTGGTGCAGCGTGACCCGGTCGGCGGCGCGGCGCTGCGCCTCTTCGGCATGTATCCCCTGCGCCTGCAACCCCATCAGGGTGCGGCAGAACGCCGGCCACATCAGCAAGGCGAACAGGAACGCGGGCGAGACCGGTTCGTCGTTGGCCACGCGCGCATCGGTATTGCGCAAGCCCTCGATCAGCATGCGCCGGAGCGCGCCGCTGCGATTGGAGCGCAGCGCGGCCGCGCTCTCCGGGAACAGTGTGTTCAGCAGGCCGAACCGCTCCAACCCTTCGAAGCTGGCCACGCCATGCCCGGACAGGAACAGCTTGAGCACTTCCTCGAACAGCCGCGCCGGCGCGGCTTCGGACAGCAACCCGGCCAGTCGCGGCAGCGGCTCGGCGGTGTTGGCCTCGATCTCGAAATCGAGCTTGGCGGCCAGGCGTATCGCCCGCAGCATGCGTACCGGATCCTCGCGGTAGCGCTGCTCCGGATCGCCGATCAACTTCATCAGCCGTGCCTGCACGTCCTCGAATCCACCGGTGTAATCGCGCACCGAGAAGTCCTCGATCGCGTAATACAGCGCGTTGCAGGTGAAATCGCGACGGATGGCATCGTCTTCGATGCTGCCGTAGACGTTGTCGCGGACCAGCCTGCCGTTGTCCAGCTCGCGGTCGCCGCTGCCGTCGTCGACATTGGCGCGGAAGGTGGCGACCTCGATGATCTCGCGACCGAACACCACATGCGCAAGCCGGAACCGCCGGCCAATCAGCCGGCAGTTGCGGAACAGGGCCTTGACCTCTTCGGGCGTGGCTGACGTGGCAATGTCGAAATCCTTGGGATTGCCCTGGACCAACAGATCGCGCACTGCGCCACCTACCAGATAGGCACCGAAGCCCGCCTCGCGCAGACGGTAGAGGACGCGCAATGCGTTGGGGCTGATGTCCTTGCGCGAAATGGTGTGCTGATCGCGCGGGATGGTGCGCAGCGTGAACGGAGATGTAACTGACGGTTCGATGATGGCGCTTCCGTAACGTGTTGCAGGATTGCCGAATGGCTAAGAGCCCACTATACTAGCGCGCTGCACAGGACGCGACAAAACGCTCCCTTCGTCTAATGGTTAGGACGTGGCCCTCTCAAGGCTAAAACAGGGGTTCGAGTCCCCTAGGGAGCACCACTCCGTTCGTTGCAGTCACGACAAAAGCCCCGCAGCAGCGGGGCTTTTGCATTTCCGGGACACCGGGGGCCGAATCCGACCCGCACCGAGCCACGCCCTACCCCTGCATCTGCTCCAGCTCCCGGCCTTTGGTCTCGTAGACGAACTTGATCACGAAGAACACCGAGGCGACCGCCGCCACGGTGTAGATGCCATAGGCGCCGGCAAGCCCAATGCTGCCGAGCAGGATCGGGAACGTGACGGTGATGGCGAAGTTCGCGGTCCACTGCGCCGCGCCCGCCACCGCCAGGCCCGAGCCACGGATCTGGTTGGGGAACATCTCACCCAGCATCACCCACATCACCGGCCCCCACGACATATTGAAGAACACCACGTAGACATTGGCGGCTACCAGCGCCAGCGTCCCCAGGCCACCCGCCATTGCCAGTTTGCCGTCGGCATCGAGCGAGGCACTGGCGAAGGCGAAAGTAACCAATGCCAAGGCCACCGCCATGCCGGCCGAGCCGATCCACAGCAGCGGCTTGCGGCCGATGCGGTCGATCAGCACCACGGTCACCAGGCAGGCGCCGATACTCAGCGCGCCGGACAGCACGTTGATCAGCAGCGCGTCGCCCTCGGAGAACCCGACCGCCTGCCAAAGCACCGCGCCGTAGTAGAACACCACGTTGATGCCCACCAGCTGCTGGAACACCGCCAGCCCGATCCCGATCCAGACGATCGGGCGGATCTTGCCGGTGGCCTTGCTCACCAGGTCCGAGAGCTTGGGTCGGTGCTGGTCGGCCGACAGCGACCCGGAGATCTCGCCAAGCTTGGCCTGCGCCTCGTGCGCACCGTAGAGCTTGGTCAGCACCGTCAGCGCGTCCTCGCGCCGGCCCTTGGCCACCAGGTAACGCGGACTTTCGGGGATGGCCAGCAACAGCAGCAGGAACAGCAGCGACGGGATCGCCTGCATCCAGAACATCCAGCGCCAGGCTTCCTGGCCGAACCACAGCGGGTGGATCGAGGCCCCGGCCGCTTTGGCCAGCAACCAGTTGCTGAGGAAGGCGCAGAACAAGCCGCTGATGATGGCGATCTGCTGCACCGTGGCCAGGCGCCCGCGATAACGCGCCGAGGCGACCTCGGCGATGTAGGCCGGCGACATCACGCTGGCCGCGCCTACCGCGAAACCGCCCATCAGCCGGGCGAGGATGAACGCGCCCGAGCTGTGCGAGGCCCCCGCGCCGAGTGCCGACAGCAGGAACAGCAGCGCGGCGATGATCAGCACCGCGCGCCGGCCCCAGCGGTCGGCCAGCCGGCCGGCGAAGAACGCACCCACGGCGCAGCCGAGCAGCATCGAGGCCACCTCGAAGCCGATCCCGGCCGAGCTGGACTGGAAGGTCTGCTTGAGTCCGTCCACGGTGCCGTTGATGACGCCGCTGTCGAAGCCGAACAGGAAGCCGCCGATGGTGGCGACACAGCTGATCAAGATGATGAAGCGGGTGTTCTCGCCGTCGCGGGGGGGGCTGTCTAGGGAAACACTGGACATGGGATCACCTGGTGTCATGCAAGGAAGGTGGCCGCTGGCACTCTTGAGCGCCCGCGGCCACGACGCGGCCTCAGCGAAGCAGGTATTGGTTGATCAGGTTCTCGTAGGCTTCCTGACGGCCGCTGCGCTGCTCCGGCTCGCTGGCCTTGGCTGCGTACGCGTACAGGTCGGCCAGGCTGCTGGCGCCACGCTCGAACTGCGCGCCGGCACCGCTGTCGAAACTGGCGTAGCGCTGCGTGCGCCATTGCTCCAATGGCGACTGCTCGATCAGTGCATGGGCCACTTCCAGCCCGCGCGCGAACGCGTCCATGCCGCCGATGTGCGCCAGGAACAGGTCCTGCGCGTCGGACGACTCGCGCCGCACCTTGGCATCGAAGTTCAGCCCGCCCGACCCCAGCCCGCCCTGGCGCAGCACCACCAGCATCGCACCGACGGTGTCGTACAGGTCCGACGGGAACTGATCGGTATCCCAGCCGTTCTGCGGGTTGCCACGGTTGGCGTCGATGCTGCCGAGCAAGCCGGCGTCGGCCGCCACCTGTAGGTCGTGATCGAAACTGTGGCCCGACAGCGTGGCGTGGTTGGCCTCGATGTTGAGCTTGAAATCCTGCTCCAGTCCATGCTGGCGCAGGAAGCCCACCACCGTGGCGCTGTCGAAGTCGTACTGGTGCTTCATCGGCTCCATGGGCTTGGGCTCGATCAGGAAGGTGCCGCTGAAGCCCAGGCTGCGGCCGTAGTCGCGCGCGATCGCGAGGAACCGTGCCAGATGGTCCTGCTCGCGCTTCATCTGGGTGTTGACCAGCGCCGCATAGCCTTCGCGGCCGCCCCAGAACACATAGTTCTCCCCGCCCAGCTCCACCGTGGCCTCGAGCGCCGCCTTCACCTGCACCGCCGCGCGCGCCACCACGTTGAAGTCCGGGTTGGTGGCCGCGCCATTCATGTAGCGCGGATGGCTGAACAGGTTGGCGGTGCCCCACAGTAGCTTGAGCCCGGTATCGGCCTGGCGCTGCCTGGCGATGGCGACCATGTGCTTGAGATTGCGCTCGTATTCGCCGATGTCCTCCGCATCCGGGGCTAGGTCCACGTCGTGGAAGCAGTAGTAAGGCACGCCGAGCTTGGTGAAGAACTCGAACGCGGCGTCGGCCCTGGCCTCGGCGCGGGCCAGCGGATCGGAGGCGACGTCCCACGGATAGGCGCGGGTGCCCGGCCCGAACGGATCGGCGCCATTGCCACAAAAGCTATGCCAATAGGCCACCGCGAAGCGCAGGTGCTCGGCCATGGTCTTGTCGCCGATGCGCTTGTTGGCGTCGTAGATCTTGAACGCCAGCGGATTGTCCGAATCACGGCCTTCGAACGGGATCTTGCCGATGCCGGGGAAGTATTCCTTTGCGCCGATGAAAACGTTGCTCATGTCGAGTCCTTGGTTGTCGCTGGAGAATAGGTGGGTCGTTGTTGGTGGTGCGGGCGCGCTGTCGGCAGCGATGGCTTTGCCGGCAAAGCCCCCCTGCGCCGACGTCATGCCTGCGAGACGATTGGAGACGTACTGCCATAGAGCGGGCCGACCGCTTGCAGATGGGCATGGAAGTTGCGGTAAGCCGCCTGGTATTGGGCGACGCGTGCCGGATCCGGCTGTGCCGACAGGCTCCGATCGAACTGCTGATGCGCCAGCACCAGGGCGGCCAGATCGTCCTCGCCGCCATCGGCGCGCTCATACGCCCACAGCGCCTGCAAGGCCGCGCCAAAGGCCGCACCTTCGGGCTGGCTCGGCACCTCCACCGGCAGGTCGAACACGTCGGCCACCATTTGCCGCCACTGCGCGCTCTTGCTGCCGCCACCAGTGAGCAGGAGCGTGTCGAAGCGCAGGCCGGCATCGACGAAGGCGTCGTAGCCGTTGCGCAGGCTATAGGTCGCCCCTTCCATCGC
>JAATFS010000420.1 GCA_015655035.1 Lysobacterales bacterium
GTACTATACCGTTGCGTAATTGGAGCTGTACACTTCGTGTTCTTGGTAGGGCTGGATCCCTGCGGCGACATCGGCAGGATCGCAGCTTGCTTTAGGGCTGTAGGCTGTAAAAAAAGGAGTTTTATGAAAGCGATCAATGGATTGGCCACGATCCGGCCAATGTTGGCGGTAATGATGGTTTCGCTGGCCCTGGTGGGTTGCGCGAGTTCATCCAAGAAGAAGGCACCGCCCCCGCCGCCGTCATTCGATACGGTAATGTCCGAGGCCGAGAGCAAAGTGCCGGCCGGTCCGGATGTGGCGATCAAGGCATTCGAATCTGCCGCAAAAACCGATCCCACGCGCAAGGAACCCTGGGTACGCATAGCCCAGTTGCAGTTCGACCGGGGCGATTACGCGCGTGCCATCGTTGCCGCAGAGGAAGTGTTGCAGCGGGATCCAGACGATCTGGTCGCCGATGGCGTGATCACGGTGGCCGGTTTCCGCGTTGCCAATCAGTCATTGCAGCGCCTCCATCAGCGCGGCGCACTGGCATCCGATACCGCAAGGACGGAAGCCGAGACGCTGGCAAATACGCTGCGCAGCACCATGGGCGATTCGATCCTCGCTCCGGAGCCGCCCAGGCCCAAGCGCAAGGCGCGTCCGGCGCGGCGTGCTGCCAGCAGCGCCAGCGCTGCTCCCGCCAGCACCCCTGCGGCGGCGCCCAGCCGCAACAGCGGCAATTCCGATCCGTTCAAGAGCATCGGCGGCAACTGATCCGCGCTTGCCCCACGCCAACGTCAGGAGAGACTCCATGGCCAAGAAGGACAGCACCCAGAAACGACTGCAGAAGATTCGCCCGCCGCGCGTGCAGTTGACGTACGACGTAGAGAAGGGCGATGCAATCGAGCAGAAGGAATTGCCCTTCGTCGTCGGCGTATTGGGCGATTTCAGCGGCAATCCCGAACAGCCGCTGGCGAAGGTCAAGGACCGAAAGTTCGTCAATGTCGATCTGGATAATTTCGACGACGTACTGGAAGGAATGGCGCCGCGTGTCACCTATCGTGTCCCGAACAAGATCAGTGACGAAGGTGGCGAGTTCGGAGTCGAACTCAAGTTCAAGTCCATCGATGATTTCCGCCCTGAAGCGGTGGTGCAGCAGGTGGAGCCGTTGCGGCGGCTGCTTGAGTCGCGTACCAAGCTGGCCGATCTGCGCAACAAGTTGGCGGGGAACGAGAAACTCGAAGACCTGCTGACCGACGTTCTCAACAACACCGAGCAGCTCAAGCAGCTCGGTGGCGACAAGGGGGAATGACATGGCTGTAGATGTTGCCGGCGCCGCCGGCCAGTCCGCCGCGCCTGCCGTTGCAGAAGTGGGACTGCTCGACCAGATCGTCGAGCAGAGCAAGGTTGCCAAGTCCGAGACCGAGCATCAGCGCGCAAAGGACATCATTTCCGAACTGGCCAAGGAGGTGCTGGAAGGCACCGTCGTGGTCTCGGACAATCTGAACCTGACGCTGGATGCGCGCATCGCCGAAATCGATCGCCTGATCTCTGAGCAGCTGGGGGCGGTGATCCATGCGCCAGAGTTCCAGCAGCTGGAAAGTTCCTGGCGTGGCCTGCATTACCTGTGCCAGCAGACCTCCACCGGCCAGGCGCAGAAGATCAAGGTATTCAATGCACCGAAGAAAGACCTGGTTCGCGATTTCAAGTCGGCGATCGATTTCGACCAGAGCGCACTGTTCAAGAAGGTCTACGAAGAAGAGTTCGGCACCTTCGGTGGCGCGCCGTTCGGCGCCCTGATCGGCGATTACTACATCGGTCGCCAGCCTGAGGACCTGTATTTCGTCGAGCAGATGTCGCATGTGGCCGCTGCCGCGCACGCGCCGTTCATCAGTGCTGCCTCCGAGCAGATGTTCGGCCTGGAGAATTTCACTGACTTGGGCAAGCCGCGCGACCTGGCCAAGATCTTCGACACGGTCGAGTACGCCAAGTGGAAGACGTTCCGCGAATCCGAGGATAGCCGCTATGTCGGCCTGACCATGCCGCGGTTCCTGGGGCGTCTGCCGTACAACCCGAAGGACGGCACCACCGTCGAAGGCTTCAATTTCGTCGAGGACGTCGAAGCGAGCGACCACGACAGGTACCTGTGGTGCAACGCCGCCTACGCGATGGGCGCGCGCCTGACCCAGGCATTCGAAGACTATGGCTGGTGCGCGGCGATTCGCGGTGTCGAGGGCGGTGGCCTGGTCGAGGACCTGCCGACCCATACTTTCCGCACCGACGATGGCGAAGTGGCACTCAAGTGCCCGACCGAGATCGCCATCACCGACCGTCGCGAAAAGGAACTGAGCGATCTCGGTTTCATTCCGCTGGTGCATTGCAAGAACACCGACTATGCCGCCTTTTTCGGCGCGCAGTCGGCGCAAAAGCCCAAGAAGTACAACACCGACTCCGCCAACGCCAACGCGATCCTGTCGGCACAGCTGCAATACATCTTCGCGGTTTCGCGTATCGCCCATTATCTGAAGGCGATGATGCGCGAGAAGATCGGCAGCTTCGCCTCGGCGCACGGGGTGGAGGATTTCCTGAATCGTTGGATCTCGCAGTACGTGCTGCTTGATGACAACGCCACCCAGGAAGCCAAGGCGCAGTATCCGCTGCGTGAGGCGTCGGTGCAGGTTTCGGAGGTACCGGGCAAGCCTGGTGTCTACCGCGCTGTGGCCTTTGTTCGGCCACATTTCCAGCTCGATGAGCTGAGTGTTTCGCTGCGGCTTGTGGCCGAACTGCCGGCCACTGCCAAAAAGTCGTAGCGTTTTTGAAGTTGCTGTGGCGCTCTGGGACGGAGATCCCGGTTTTGCAGAAGGGCGCAGCCCCCTCAAGGGCACACCAACCGCCGGGCGCGAGCCCGGCACAACAAATCTCACGGAAGAACGGAATTTAGGAGACCAGATATGCAGCACGCTTTCCTCAACATCGACACCATCAAGGGCGAATCGCACGACGACAAGCACAAGGACTGGATCGAGATCAAATCGTTCTCGCAAGACCTTTTGCAGCCGCGTTCGGCGACCGCCTCCACCACCGGCGGCCAGACCGCCGCGCGCGTCAACCTCTCGCCGATCGAGATCGTGAAGTCCATCGACTTGGCGACCACTGCGCTCAACCAGGCAGCCTCCAACGGCACCACCTTCCCCAAGGCCCGCATCGAGTTCATGCGTGCCGACAAGGACGGCAACGCCATCAACTACTACCAGGTTGAACTCCTGAACGTGCTCGTGCATCGCGTCACCACTACGGTCGACGAGGATGGCGTGCCGCAGGAAGTGGTGCAGCTGAGTTTCGGTGCCATCAAGTGGACCTACCAGCAGCAGAAGCCGGAAGGTGGCATCGGCGGTAAGACGGTTGCGCAGTGGAGCGCGACCAAGAACATCCCGAACTACACTGTCTGATGCAACGCTCGCGATGGCGCCTTTTCGGCGCCATCGCGTTTGCGCCGGCGTGCCGGCGGGAAAGGAACCCAGCGAGGCTGCCAGCGGCTGAGCTCGCGTACTTGAACAGGCACGGATGCCTTGCTATGAGATCGCCGATGAAAGGACTCGAACCCAGTCTGCTAGAGAAGCTTTTCGACGACGCGCCGAAATCGATGGCGGGCGGCAGCATGTTCAAATCGATCTCGGTCGAGCAGTACAAGGAATCGATCGCGGGCGATCTGGAAGGTCTGCTCAATTCCCGTGCAGCGTTTGCCGAGGCCGGGTTGGAAGCCTTCCCGAACTGCAAGCAGTCGTTGATGACCTACGGCCTGGGTGATTTCTCGGCGATGAGCCTGGCCAATGCCTATGATCGCGCGGCGATATGCCAATCGCTGGAGCAGGCGATTGCCCGCCATGAACGGCGGTTGCGCAACGTCAGCGTCAAGCTCGAGGCCGGCCAGCAATTCAGTGGCGGCCTGCACTTCACCATTCATGCGCTGCTCGAACTGGAGCCGGCTCGCGAACCTGTCAGTTTCGATGCAATGTTGCAGCCATCCACGCTGCAATATTCGGTCAGCCGCCTGCGACGACAGGTGAGCTGATGCAGGACCTGTTGCCCTACTACGAACGTGAACTTGGCTATCTGCGCCGCTATGGGCGCGAATTTGCCGAGCGCTATCCCAAGATCGCCGGCCGTCTTCAGCTATCGGCCGAAGGCAGCCAGGACCCCCATGTCGAGCGCCTGATCGAGGCATTCGCGTTGATGGGGGCGCGCATCTCCAAGCGTATCGAGGACGACTACCCCGAATTCACCGACGCGCTGCTGGAGGTGCTGTACCCGCACTATCTGCGGCCGTTCCCCGCGTGTTCGATTGCCCACTTCGACATGGATGGAGTGGCTGCCAAGTTGAGCGCGCCTGTCGTGGTGCCGCGTGGCACGCTGCTGCAATCTCGGCTGGTGCGTGGCGTCAGTTGCCGTTTTCGCACGGCCTACGACGTGTTGCTGGCACCCATCGGCGTGCGTGGCGCGCAATATCGCGCCGTGGCCGAAGCGCCTTTGGCGGTCAACCTGCCGCCGGGTAGCGGTGGCCAGATATCCCTCGGTTTTTCGCTGCTGTCCGACCAGGTCGACTTCGGCAGCCTGGCGCGGCAGACGCTGCGTTTCTTCGTCGATGGCGAAGCCTCGTTCTGTGCGGCCTTGCGCGATGCGCTGGCGCTCGGGGTCAAGGCTGCCTATGTCGAAGCCGATGGCGCCGGTCGCTGGCGCCGGCTGCCCGAATCGCCACTGCGCCCGGTCGGGTTTTCGGATGATGAGTCGCTGGTCGATTTTCCGGCTCGCTCGCATCCAGCCTATCGCCTGTTGACGGAGTTCTTCGCATTTCCAGACAAGTTCGGCTTCTTCGATCTGCCGCTTGCCGAGGTCAGTGCCGGTGCGTCGCGTCATTTCACCTTGCACCTGGTGTTGAACGCGACACCCCCGGATCGCGCATCCAACCTGGTGTTGGAGCAGCTCGGTGCTGCCAGCATCAAGCTGGGCTGCACGCCGATCGTCAATCTGTTCGAACAGCCCGGCGAACCGATTCGCGTCACCCATCGCAGCGTCACCTATCCGGTCGTCGCTGACGCGCGCCGCGCCTTCGCCTATGAAGTGCACTCGATCGATTCCGTGCACCGGATAAGGCAGACCGTGCAAGGCGAGACGATCCAGGAGTTCCGTCCATTCTATTCGCTGCGCCACGGCGAGGATCCGGAGCGCACCGGCCAGTACTGGGTGGCCCATCGGGACGAGGACGTGGCGCGGCAGAGTCCGGGCTACGAGACCGAATTGAGTTTCGTTGACTTGGAGTTCAATCCGAGTGTGCCGCAGACCGACGTGGTCAGTGTGCGCTTGACCTGCAGCAACCGCGATCTGCCCAGTCAGTTGGCGCACGGCGTTGCCGGTGGCGATCTGACCATCGAAGGCGGCACCCCGGCACGTGCGATTGCGTTGCTGCGCAAGCCGAGCCGTTTGCGGCGCTTCCGGCAGGGCAAGGGCGCGCAGTGGCGATTGATTTCGCATCTGTCGCTGAATCAGTTGTCGCTGACCGGTAGCGGTCTGTCGGCGCTGAAGGAAATGCTGCGCTTGTACGACCTGTCCGGCAGCAGTGTGTCGTCTCGTCAGATCGACGGCATCGTCGGGCTGGAGCAGCATCCGGTCACGACCTGGATGTCGGGGAAGCAATTCGGTTCGGTGGTGCGCGGCCTGGAAGTGCGCCTGACCGTCAACGAGAGCCACTTCGTGGGAACCGGCCTGGCGGCGTTCGTCCAGGTCATGGACCACTTCTTCGCGCTCTATGTCCACGCCAACAGCTTTACTCGCCTGGTGCTGGTTTCCAGCGATAACGGAGAGGAGATCGTCCGATGCCAAGCGCGCAGCGGCGAATCGATCCTGGCGTAGCGCAGCAGCTGCTCGCGCAGCCGCATCGCTTCCAGTTCTTCCAGGCTATCCGCCTGCTGGAGCGCGTGTTCGTACGCCAGGGCGCCAAACCGGCGCAGGCAGTGCCGTTGCACGTGCGCTTCCACAATACGTTGTCGCTGGGGTTCCCGGCCACCGAGCTGGATGCTCATAGCGATGCCTATTCCCAGGCCGGCGACAAGCTGGAAAGCGAGGTTGCCTATGCCCATGCGCTGGGTACCGAAGGCCTGGGCGAGGTTCACCTGACGCCGCAGTTCATGGGTTTGCTGGGTGTTGCCGGGGCGCTGCCGCTGCACTACACCGAGACCTTGCA
>JAATFS010000232.1 GCA_015655035.1 Lysobacterales bacterium
TGATCTCGTAGTACACCAGCACCTCCTGCTCCCCCGCGATCGTGTACTCGCCCCGGGGCTGCAGACCCAGCCGCTGCATCAATCGCCTCGAAGCGGTATTGCCGGGCGAGACGATGCCGCACAGCCCGCGCATCCCCAGCGTGTCGCGCGCATAGTCCATCACTGCGCGAGAAGCCTCCTCGGCATAGCCATGACCGTGGTAGCGGCTGAGGAAGGCGTAGCCGATGTCAGCCAGCGCCAGGTCGGCCCGCTGGATCAGGCCGGCGGTGCCGATGAAGCGGCCGGTGTCGCGCAGCTCCACCGCGTAATGACCGAAGCCGTAGCGCGCGTATTGCGCGCCATGCCAGCCACGCAGATGCTCGGCGGCCTGTTCGATGCTGCGCACGCCGCGATCATGGATTCCCGCGATGAATGCCGGATCGTTCAACAGCAGCAGCATCGACGCGGCGTCGCGTTCCGGTTCCAGTTCGCGCAGGCGCAGGCGTTCGGTTTCGATCAGGACGGGCACGGCACGTTCCGGCAGCAAGGCAGCCTAGACTGCCGCAGCCCAAGCCCTGCCAGCAAGGCTCAGTCGAACAGCGCCTGGATCGCCGCCAACCCGGCGTTGGCGCGTTCCTTCTTGCGTACCGCGTCGGCCACCGGATCGGCGCCATCGCGCTGCATTTCCTCGGCCGGGATCTCGTCGAAGAAACGGCTGGGCTTGAGCCGGATGTGTTCGCCAAACTTGCGGGTGAGCTTGCTGTAGCTCATCCACAGCTGTTCCTTGGCGCGGGTGATGCCCACGTACAGCAGCCGCCGCTCCTCTTGCAGATTGCCTTCCTCCAGGCTGACCTCGTGCGGCAGCACGCCATCCTCGCAGCCGACGATGAAGACGTAGCGGAACTCCAGGCCCTTGGACGCATGCATCGTCATCATCCGCACCTGGTTGCCGCCATCGTCCTTGTCGTTGCGCGACAACAGCGCCAGCTGTGCAGTCAGGTCGCCGGCGCTCGCGCCACGCGGACCGCCCTCGAACCATTTGGCCAGTTCCTCCAGGTTGCCGCGCCGGCGCTGGAAGGTGGTGTCGTCCTTGCACTGGCCGCGCAGCTCGTTGACCAGCCCGGATTGCTCGGCGAGCTGCCGCACCAGCTCGCCGGCCGGCAGCGTGGCCGAGGCCGAGCGCAGCTCGTGCAGGATGTCGACGAAGTCGCTCAGTCCATTGGCCGCGCGCGGCGCCAGCTGTTGCAAGGCGCCAACCGACTCGGCGGCGCGCGACATCGGCAAATGCTTGGTCGATGCCAGCTCGGCCAGCTTGGCCAGCGATGTCGCGCCGACCTCGCGCTTGGGCGACTGCACCGCGCGCAGGAACGCCGCGTCGTCGTCGGGATTGACCAGCAGCCGCAGCCACGACAGTACGTCCTTGACTTCCTGCCGCTCCAGGAACGCAGTACCTCCGGTGATGTGGTACGGCACGCCGGCCAGCTGCAACGCCTTTTCCAGCGGCCGCGACTGGAAGTTGCCACGGAACAGGATGCAGAAATCACTCCACGGCACCTGCTTGGCATTGCCGAGGAAAGCGATCTCGGCGGCAACCTTCTCCGCCTCGTGCTCGCTGTCGCGGCACTCCCATACGCGGATGCGTTCGCCGTCGGCCTGGTCGCTCCACAGCTTCTTCAGGTGCTCGTGCGGATTGTTGGCGATCAGCGCATTGGCCGCGCGCAGTACGCGGTTGGAGCAACGGTAGTTCTGCTCCAGCTTGACGATCTCCAGCTTCGGATAATCGAGGCCCATCTGCTGCAGGTTTTCCGGATTGGCGCCGCGCCAGGCATAAATGCTCTGGTCGTCGTCGCCCACGCAAGTGAAGTTGCCGCGCGGACCGGCCAGCATCTTCAGCAGGCGGTACTGTGCATCGTTGGTGTCCTGGCACTCGTCCACCAGCAGGTAGCCGATGCGCTCGCGCCAGCCCAGCACGATCTCCTCGTTCTCCTCCAGCACCTGCACCGGCAAGCGGATCAGATCGTCGAAATCGACCGCGTTGAACGTGGTCAGGCGCGCCTGGTAGCGCTCGTACAGACTGGCGGCTTCCTTCTCGCGCTGGCTGCGCGCCGCCGCCATCGCCTGCTCCGGCGACAGCCCGGCGTTCTTGGCGCGCGAGATCAGGTTCTTGGCATCGTCGATCGCATCGGGCTTGGCACCGGGCATCAGGTCCTTGATCTGCGCGGCGGCATCGTCGGCGTCGAAGATCGAGAAGTTGCGCTTCAAACCGACCGCAGCGTGCTCGATCTGCAGAAATTTCAGGCCTAGCGCGTGGAACGTGCAGATGGTCAGCCCGTCGGCACCATCGCCACGGATGCGCTTGGCCACACGCTCGCGCATTTCCTTGGCCGACTTGTTGGTAAAGGTGATCGCGGCGATACGCTTGGCCGGATAGCGGCCACTGGCGATCAGCTGCGCGATCTTCTCCACGATCACACGGGTCTTGCCGCTGCCGGCGCCGGCGAGCACCAGCAGGGGGCCTTCGCAGTGCAGGACCGCGGCGCGTTGGGGAGGATTGAGACCGTGCATGGCGACTTCCGTGGAGCTGAGGCATTGTACCGGCCCGGCCGCCGCAGCCGAACCTTGACGCACGTTCGAAGACTGCATAGCTCGGCGGTACTTGCCGCCCATTCATCGAAGCTGCCGCGCAGGCGCAGGCCACGCACCGATATGCCACTACCAGAGCCATCAGTAGAATTGGCGCATGGCCAAACTCTATTTCTACTACTCGGCGATGAATGCCGGCAAGACCACCACGTTGCTGCAATCGGCGCACAACTATCGCGAGCGCGGCATGCGCACGCTGATCCTGACTCCGAAGCTTGACCACCGTGCCGGCCAGGGCGTGGTCGCCTCGCGGATCGGACTGAGCGCCGAGGGCCTGGCGTTTAATCCCGATACCGATTTGCAACGGGTGGTCGAACGCGACCGCGAAGACGCCGGCAAGCTCAACTGCGTACTGGTGGACGAGGCCCAGTTCCTTACCCGCGCACAGGTCTGGCAGCTCAGCGAAGTAGTCGACCGGCTACGCATCCCGGTGCTGTGCTATGGCCTGCGCACCGATTTCCGCGGCGAGCTGTTCGAAGGCAGCCAGTATCTTCTTGCCTGGGCCGACGAGCTGCAGGAGATCAAGACCATCTGCCACAGCGGCAGCAA
>JAATFS010000271.1 GCA_015655035.1 Lysobacterales bacterium
CACCACCAGCGCGCCGCCGGGCTGCGCGGTGCCGTGGAAAAATCCCCCGGCCAGGCGACCGTCGCGGAATTCGCAATAGTCCGGGCCGTAGTCCTGGAAATTCCAGTCGAACGCCGAGCCGTAGAACGCCTTGGCGGCGGCAATGGAGGAGACGGCGAATTCGAGATAGTCGATGCGGTGATGCTGCTCGTTGTGGCTCATGGCGGGTTCCTTGGTCGAGGCCTCAGTATCGATGCTGACGGGTCGGCCGGCTTGGCGAAAACGGCCATCTCAACGGGCATGCATGCGCACCAGCTCGCCGGGTGTCCGGCCGGTCAGTTGCCGACTGTCGCGCACCAGGTGTGCCGCATCGCCGTAGCCGGATTCCAGCGCCGCTGCGGTCAGGGTGGAGTGGTGGGCGGCCATCCCCAGGAACCGTTGCAGGCGCAGGATCCGGTCCAGGGTCTTGGCACCGTAGCCGAACGCAGGCTGGCAGCGGCGTCGCAGCGAACGTTCGCTTATGCCCAGTTCGGCCGCGAGGCCCGCGACCGGCAGGGCATCCGCGCCGGCCAGGCGCGAGAATACCCAAGCCATCTGCCAATCCGGCTGCAACTGCCGCGCTGCGCATAGTGCATGCAGGCCGGCTAGCGGGTCAGCGCCGTCCTCCAGTCGCGTCTGCCAGTCACGTCCTGCCGCTCCCCACAGCGTCGCTAGGTCGACGCGTTGCCCCGTGATCTCATTTAGGGGCAGGCCCAGCAGCGCCGGGCCGGCGCCTGCGGCCAAGCGTACGCCGCTGAGGGTGCTGCCTGGCACCAGGTTGGCCTGAGTGGCGCGGCGGTCTGGACCTGCCACGAACAAATGGCTGCCGTCCCAGATCAGGTCTACGCAGCCATCTGGCAACACCTCGACCTCCATCGGCGTGCAGCCTTGGCGGAAGCGCCAACTACAGCGCAGGCGGTCACTCAAGGCGGCCGGCGCGGCAATCTCGGCATAGCGGGTGGCGGATGGCAAGGTTGTCATCGCGGAAGCGGCAGCGGATAAAGCCTCACCTTACGCCATCTATCGAGTAGGAAGGCTTTGAGTGGCGGAAGCTTCAGGACCGGGACTGTGTCAACGAATGACGGATGGCAGGTAGCCGAAGCGTGCGCGGAAGCCGTCGGCGAAGCGCGCACGGGACTGGTATCCGCAGGCCAGGGCAACGCGCGGGATGCTCCAGGAGGTTGTCTGGAGGAGCATCATGGCGTGATGCATGCGGGTGTCGATCAGCAGATCCACGAAGCGCACGCTTTCGCCTTCGAGGCGTCGTCGCAATATGGCTTCGCTCCTACCGAGTAATGCTCCAGGTGCTTATTCGGGCACTGCCAGCGGGTGGTTTTCCGGCGTTGCGGCGTCCATCCACCACCGCTCACTTGCCGATGGAGCCGCCAGATCCACGCGTTCGCCCATGCGTGGTGTCAGCAACGGTACGCTGGCCTTGGACGCCAGTGCGACGATGCGATCGAGCGGTTCGTGCCAAGGATGCAGGGCCAGATCGAAGGTGCCGTTGTGGATAGGCAGCATCGCACGGCCACCCACGTCGAGATGGGCTTGCAGGCTCTGCTCCGGTTGCATGTGCACGTGCGGCCATTGGCGGTCGTAGGCGCCGTTTTCCATCAGGGTCAGATCGAAGGGGCCCAGCCGTTGACCGATGCGCTTGAAGCCATCGAAGTAGCCGCTATCGCCGCTGAAGAAGATCCGCAGGTCGCGGTATTCGATCGCCCACGACGCCCATAGCGCACGACCACTGTCGAACAGCCCGCGTCCGGAAAAATGCTGCGATGGCGTGGCGGTCAACGTCAGCCCCTCGACATGGGTGGACTGCCACCAGTCCAGTTGCCGGACCTTGTCCGGGTTCACGCCCCAGCGCACCAGCAGGTCGCCTACGCCGAGCGGGGTCACGAATACGCCGACGCGGCCGGCCAGCCGGCGAATGGTGGCGCGATCCAGGTGATCGTAGTGGTTGTGCGACAGGATCACGCCGGCGATCGGCGGCAGCTCGTCCAGCGCGATCGGCAGTGCATGGAAACGCTTGGGACCGAAGAATCGGAACGGCGAGGCACGCGTGGAGAACACCGGGTCGGTCAGCCAGAACGCGCCGCCCAGCTTCATCAACACCGTCGAATGGCCCAGCCGGTACAGGCTGCGATCCGGTGCGGCGAGTAGCTGCGCGCGTGTCAGCGGCAGCACCGGCAGC
>JAATFS010000178.1 GCA_015655035.1 Lysobacterales bacterium
CGCAGCGGCAGGTCGCTGTCGCGCGCCAGCGCGAACGCGGCAGTGTCCATGACTTCCAGGCCCTGGCGGATCACTTCGTCGTAGGTCAGGGTGTCGTAGCGCACCGCGTCAGTGTACTTCTTTGGGTCCTTATCGTAGACGCCGTCGACCTTGGTCGCCTTGAGCAGCAGGTCGGCACCGATCTCGATGGCGCGCAGCGCAGCGCCCGAGTCGGTGGTGAAGAAGGGGTTGCCGGTGCCGGCGGCGAAGATCGCAATACGTCCCTTTTCCAGGTGGCGGATCGCGCGACGGCGGATGAAGTCCTCGCACACGTCGTTGATCTTGATGGCGCTCATGACGCGGACCTTGGCGCCCAGCTTTTCCAGCGCGTCCTGCATTGCCAGGGCGTTGATCACCGTGGCCAGCATGCCCATCTGGTCGCCGGTGACCCGGTCCATGCCGCCAGCGGCCAGGCCGGCGCCGCGAAAGATGTTGCCCCCACCGATGACCAGGGCCACTTCGGCACCGGCTTGCTGGGCTTCGATCACCTCGCTCGCCAGGCGATGGATCACCTTGGGGTCGATGCCGTAGTCCTCATCTCCCATCAGCGCCTCCCCGGAAAGCTTCAGAAGAATGCGGCGATAGGCGAGTTCGGACATGGGAAACCTCAATTGGGGGAGTTGGGACGGGCAAACGCCGGCAATTCTAGCGGAAGCTCGCTGCCGGTCGTAAAAATTTCCTTCAATCCGCGTCGCGCCCGGGGCGGAATGGATCGAAGCCTGCAAACGAAAGAAGCCGCGGAGGTCCGCGGCTTCTTTCGTTGCTGCATCGGGTGAATCAGGCCAGGCCGGCCTGCTTCATCACTTCGGCGGCGTAGTCTTCCACCACCTTCTCGATGCCTTCGCCAACCGCCAGGCGCTGGAAGCCGACCACGTCGGCACCGGCGGCCTTGACCGCCTGCTCGACGGTCTGGTCGGTGTTCAGCACGTACGGCTGGCCGTACAGGGTGACTTCGTTGACGATCTTGTTGATCTTGCCGGTGATGATCTTTTCCAGGATGTCGGCAGGCTTGGACTTGTCCTTCTCGGACATCTTGGCCAGCTCGATTTCCTTCTCCTTGGCAACGAATTCGGCCGGGACGTCGGAGGCCTTGACGTGCGGCGGGTTCATTGCTGCCACGTGCATCGCGATGCCACGGGCCAGGTCGGCATCGCCGCCCTTGACTTCGACCAGCACGCCGATGCGGCCACCGTGCACATAGGCCGCCACGTTGTTGGCGCTGTCGATGCGGGCCAGGCGACGTACCTGCACGTTTTCGCCGACCTTGGCGATGACCGCGGCGCGGGCCTCCTCGACGGTTTCGCCGCTGGCAACCTTGGCGGTCTTCAGCGTCTCGGCGTCGGTGGCGTCCGAGTTCAGGGCAGCCTGGGCGACGGCATCGACGAAGGCCAGGAAGTTGTTGTCCTTGGCGACGAAGTCGGTCTCGGAGTTGATTTCGACCAGCACGGCCTTGCCGCCGTCCTGGGCCACGGCGATGCGGCCTTCGGCAGCGACGCGGTCGGCCTTCTTGTCGGCCTTGGCAAGGCCCGACTTGCGCAGCCACTCGGCGGCGGTGTCGATGTTGCCAGCGTTCTCGGTGAGTGCCTTCTTGCACTCCATCATGCCGGCGCCGGTGCGCTCGCGCAGTTCCTTGACCAGGGAAGCAGTGATTTCCACGGGATTACCTCGTATGGACGAATTCTTGGGGCAGGTTGAGGCCTGCCGACTCGGGCAGCGGTCCAGGGTGCCGCGTGGGCGGGGCCGCTGCGAAAAGGGTGGATCGACGATCCACCCGGCTGCCGCCGCGCAGCATGGCGCGGCGGCATTGCAAGCCAGTTACTCGGCTGCGGCGGTTTCGTCGGACGGCTTGGCGTCCTTCTTGGCCGGAGCGCGGCGAGCGCCCTTGCCGTCAGTACCCGCTTCGGCGCTGAACTCTTCTTCGCGGACCGTGGCCGAGTTCGGCGCAGCAGCCTTGCCTTCCAGCACGGCGTCGGCGGCGGCGCGAGCGTACAGCTGCACGGCGCGGATGGCGTCGTCGTTACCCGGGATGGCGTAGTCGACCAGGGCCGGGTCGTAGTTGGTGTCGACCACGGCGATCACCGGGATGCCGAGCTTCTTGGCTTCCTTGATCGCGATGTCTTCATGGCCGATGTCGATCACGAAGATCGCGTCCGGCAGGCGGTTCATGTCCTTGATGCCGCCCAGCGAGGCGTTCAGCTTCTCGCGCTCGCGACGCAGGCCCAGCACTTCGTGCTTGACCAGCTTTTCGAACGTGCCGTCGGTTTCGGCCGACTCCAGTTCCTTCAGGCGGGCGACCGACTGCTTCACGGTGCGGAAGTTGGTCAGGGTGCCGCCCAGCCAGCGCTGGGTCATGAACGGCATGCCGCAACGCTCGGCCTCTTCCTTGATCGAATCACGCGCGCTGCGCTTGGTGCCGAGGAACAGGATGGTGCCGCGCTTCTGCGCCACGCCCGAGATGAAGTTCATCGCGTCGTTGAACAGCGGAACGGTCTTCTCGAGGTTGATGATGTGGATCTTGCCGCGGGCGCCGAAGATGTACGGAGCCATCTTGGGGTTCCAGTAGCGGGTCTGGTGGCCGAAGTGGACGCCGGCTTCCAGCATCTGACGCATGGTGACTTGGGGCATTGCAATACTCCTGATGGGGAACCGTCCGCCAAGGGGATGAGCGGCGGACCGCCACGAAGGGCGGAAGGTTCCGGGGTTTTAGGCTTCCCTGGCGCTTCCGTGTCGAACCTCTTGCGAGGCACCCCGGCACGGGTGTGGGCGGCAGGTGTGAATTCACCAGTGTCGTCTGGCGTGGACGGATCAGGCGCAGCGTTGCGCCATTGATCCGATCTACTATACGCGCCGCGCAGGTGCGGTGCAAACCAGCACTGCATGTGCGCGCTAGTCGAGCCGGGGCAGTGCTGCCTCGGCCTGGTCGTCCACCCGGGCCAGTACGGTGGGAGGCGATGGCGTGCCTTGGTCGGGAGGGGATGGCAATGGCCAGCGCCGTTGCTGGCCGGCCAGGACGTAGCCGGCCAGGCCGTCCACTATGGCCTGTCGGCGGCCTCGGGGATCGGTGACGCCAAGGTCTGCGATCCGCGCGTGGCGGGTGCCGGTGTTACGGATCGTAAGCCAGCGGCCCTGCGTGCTTGCGCTCAGGTGGGCAAGCGGCAGGGGCTGTCCTGGCATCGTCGGCGGCAGCATGAACACAGGAAGGGAATAGCGCATCC
>JAATFS010000153.1 GCA_015655035.1 Lysobacterales bacterium
GCGGTCACCGTGCCGGGACGGGCATCGAATGTGATGTCGTCCAACGCCAGGTCGCCGTCCTGCTTGTAGCGAAGCATCACGTGCTTGAACACCACATCGCCACGGACACGCCCGCTGAACACCTCTTTGCCGGTGTCGTGTTCCTCGTCCATGTCCAGGATCGAGAACAGACGCTCGGCCGCGGCCACGCCGCGCGAAATCGAGGTCTGCACGCTGGTGAGGCGACGCAGCGAGGGGATGATCGCCATCATCGAGGTCATCAGCGCCATGAATTGACCGGCATTGAGCCGCCCTTGCAGCGCTTCGCGGGTGGCGACCCATACGATCACCGCCAGCGCCAGTGCAGCCAGGAACTGCACCGTACTCGATGCTGCCGCGCGCGTGGTCTCCACCTTCATGTTCAGGCGCAGCATGCGATTGGCCAGTCGCGAATAACGCGACATCTCGTGTTCCTGGGTGCCGTGGACCTTGACCTCCTGCTGCGCGGCCAACGATTGCTCGGCGGTCTGCGCCATCGAGCCCATGCCGTCTTGGATGCCACGGCTGATACGACGGTAGCGCTTGCCCACGTAGGACACGATCAGCCCGATCAACGGCACCACCACCAGCATCGCCAACGTGACCTTGACGCTCATTTGCAGCATGACGTAGAGCATTGCGATGATGGTCAAGGTGTCGGCGATAACCGTCTTCAACGCATCTGCGCTGGCCTGAGTCACCTGCTCGGTGTCGAAATTCAGGCGACTGACCATCACCGGGGTCGCTTCGCTGTCGAAATACGTCGACGGCAATCGCAGATACTTGGTCAGCACCTGTTCGCGTAGATCGCGCACGACACTACGGCCAACACGCGCCATGCCGTAGTCGCCGGCAAAGGTCGCCATGCTGCGCATCACGAACAAGCCGAGGATGGTCACCGGCAGGATCACCGCCATCCTCGGCTCTGGGTTGACGAAGCCGCGATTGACCAGCGGGTCCATCAACTTGGTGAAATAGTAGCCAGCCATGGACTCGACCACCATCGCCACCATGGCGGCCGTGAGCCAGGGCCAGTAGGCGCGGGTATAGGTCAGCAGCCGTCGATAGATCGGCCACACCGAGGATGACGCTTTTTTCATTTATTGACTTCCGGTGCGGTAGCGATGGCGATACGGCGAAAACCGAGCTGCCCCAGTGCATCCTGAGCAGTGACGACCGCCTGGTAGGGTGTTCGGGCATCGGCGCGCAGCAACACGGTCTGGTTGCGGTCCTCGCCCGCAACCTTGGCGATGGCCTGTTTCAACGACTCCACGTCCGAATGCAGCGCTTCCAGTTCGTTGATGAAGTAACGACCGTCGGCGTTGACCAGCACGCTCAACGAATGGGCGGGTTCGACGACATTCTGGTCGCTGGCGGTCGGTAGCTGCAATTGCAGCGTGGAGCGCGCATCGAATGTCGTGGTGACCACGAAGAACACGATCAGGACCAGGATCACGTCGATCAAGGGGACCAGGTCGATATGCGGCTCGTCCTGGATATGGTCATTGCGGATACGCATGCACTCAGCCCTTGGCCATCGCCGCAGTCCGGGGTGGCGATCCTGGCAGCTTCTGGGCCGACACGGGTGCACGGCCATCGAGCGCATCGACCAGCAAGGTGGCCTCCTGCTCCATCTCGATCACATAGTCGGCGATACGCCCTTTCAAATAGCGGTGGAAGATCAACGCAGGCACGGCGACGATCATACCGGTCGCGGTACAGACCAAGGCCTTGCCTATCCCGCCAGCCAGTTGATTCACGTCGCCGACGCCGTGATCGAGAATGCCCAGGAACATCTGGATCATGCCGACCACCGTGCCCAGAAGGCCCAGCAGCGGAGCGGTCGAAGCGATGGTACCCAACGCGTTCAGGAACCGCTCCATGCGGTGTACCACATGGCGACCGGTATCCTCGATGCGCTCGCGGATCTGTTCGCGCGGACGTCCCTTGACGTCCAAGGCCGCAGCCAGCAAGGCGCCCAGCGCCGAATTTTCCCGCAAGGACTCGACATGGGACGGGTCCAGCCTGCCGCGTGCCGCCCAATCGCGGACTTCCTCGCCCAAGCCAGGCGGAAGCACCTCATTGCGACGCAGGCTCCAAAGCCGCTCCAGTACGATGGCCAGCGCCACCACGCCCAGCAGCAGCAGCGGCAGCATCGGCCAACCGCCGGCCTTGACCAGTTCCAACACGTTTGAACCCTCCGGCGCGGCGGCCGACTATTTGCTGTCCGATAGGATAGCAGCCGATCGGCGGCGGTCTTCCGCATCCCATAGCCTGGGTCGCCATGCTCGCCGTTCACGCACCTGCAAGCCTTGCCGACCCAACCAGACCCGCAATGCGCCGCTGGTGGCGGTGTTGAGGACTTCGGCCCCGGCATCTTGCCAACGCTGAACCACTTCATCCCTGGGATGCCCGAATCGGTTGCCATGGCCGGATGAAACCAACACCAGGCGGGCCCCTGCCGCCGCCACGAATGCTTGCCGGGATGAGCCTTTACTACCGTGATGCGGCGCCACGACCACATCGGCACGCAGATCGGCACGCCGTTCTCTCCACAGTTTTTGTTCCACGACATCGCCGATATCTCCCGGCAGCAGCACCGCGCCATGCGCGGTCTCTATTCTCAGCACGCAGCTGGAGTCGTTGCGCAGGTACGGAAACTGCCCCCCAGGATGCAGGAAGCGGAAGCGCACGCCATCCCACTCCCAGCCGATCGCCTGATTGCAGGCCTGGTCGACGTCGAGCGGCGCCGACGGTGGCGCATAGGAGCGGCCGATCGGCACGACTGCACGCACCGCGCCATAGCCTCCGGCATGGTCCATGTCCGCATGGCTGACCACCATCGCATCCAGATGCGACGTGCCGACGGCTCTCAGCGCCGGGACCACTACCCGCTCGCCGGCATCGAATCCATCGCGAACGGCTGGCCCCGCGTCATACAGCAAGGTATGCCGATGTGTTCTTACCAGGATCGACAGCCCCTGTCCCACGTCGATGACCATCAGCTCGGCCTCGCCGGGCGCGGGCAGCTCACGATCCGGCCATAGCATCGGTAGCCACAGCATCATCGCGAGCGACTTTCCCGGCGTCCCTCTTGGCAGCAATATCCAGAACGCACCCAGCAGCGCCAGTACCAGCGCAATGCCGTCGGATTCCGGCAGCCACCACATCGCGAAACGGCCGTGCCCAAGCCAGTCGAACAATGGCCATGCCAGCTCGAAACACCAGGCGGCCAACGTCCATGCCCAGATCCCCATTCCAGAGTGCAGCGCTTCCAGGCCCGTCCCGATCAACGACAGGGGAACCACCACCAGCGTCCACCAGGGAATCGCGACCAGATTGGCCAGCGGCCCCACCAGCGACGCCTGGCCGAACATGACCACCGTCAGCGGCAGCAAGCCCACCGTAGC
>JAATFS010000473.1 GCA_015655035.1 Lysobacterales bacterium
CAGCTGCGCCTTCTCGCCCAGGCCGTTGAGACGCACCGCGGTCAACTGCGGATCGGCGCTGGCCTGCCGCAGCACCGCGACCTGGGCGGCATTGAGCGCGGAACGCCCCGCCCCGTCGCTGTCGCGGATCCACAATTCAAAACCGCTGGACTGGCCCAGACCACGCACCGCCGGGGGCGCCAGCACGCTCACCTTGGCATCGGCGCGCTTGCGGAAATGCTTGTTGGCGCGTTCGATGATCGCCGCAGCGGTATTGTTCCGGTCGCGCTCGCCCCAGGGCTTTAGCGAGAGGAACCCCTGGCCGGCATTCTGGCTGTTGCCGGCATTGCTGCGGCCGACCACCAAGAAGATCGCGTCGAGGTTGGCCTTCTCTTCGGTCAGGAAGTAATGGCTGATGTCCTGCGCCAGCGCCTCGGTCACCGCCATCGGCGTGCCTTCCGGGGTGGTGAACTGAAGCAGTATCTGGCCTTGGTCCTCGACCGGCAGGAAGCCGGTGGGCATGCGCATGTACAGCACCACCATCGCCAACACGATCAGCGCGTACAGCACCATCCAGCTCCGGCGCTGGAGCAGAATGGCGCCCAGACGGCGCTGGTAGGCGCCCTGGCTGCGCTCCACGCCGCGATTGAACCACTGGAAGAACCGCCCCAGCTTGCGCTCCTTTTCCACCGGCTTGAGCAGGGTCGCGCACAGCGCCGGGGTCAAGGTCAGCGCGATCAGCGCCGACAGCGCCATGGCCGACGCGATGGTGATCGAGAACTGACGGTAGATGATGCCGGTGGAACCGCCAAACAACGCCATCGGCAGGAAGACCGCGCCCAGCACCACGGTGATGCCGACCAGCGCACCGGTAATCTCGCCCATCGATTTCTCGGTCGCCTCGCGCGGCGGCAGATGCTCCTCGTGCATGATCCGCTCGACGTTTTCCACCACCACGATCGCATCGTCCACCAGCAGGCCGATCGCCAACACCATCGCAAACAACGTCAGCGTGTTGATGGTGAAACCGGTGACCGCCAGGATGCCGAAGGTACCCAGCAGCACCACCGGCACCGTGATCGCCGGGATCAGGGTGGCGCGCAGGTTCTGCAGGAACAGGTACATCACCACCACCACCAGCACGATGGCTTCGAGCAAGGTGTGGACAACGCCCTCGACCGACACCCGCACGAACGGCGTGCTGTCGCGCGGATAGGCGACCTGGATGCCCGGTGGGAAGGTCGGCAAAAGGCGCTCGATCTCCGCGCGTACCAAGTCTGCGGTTTCCAGCGCGTTGGCGCCCGAAGACAACGACACCGAGAAGCCCGAAGCGGGATAGCCGTTGAGAAAGCTGCTGGTCTGGTAGCTCTCCGCGCCGATCTCGACCCGCGCCACGTCACCCAGGCGCACGCTGGCACCGTTGGGCAGCGTGGTCAGGATGATCTCGCGGAACTGCTCGGGGGTCTGCAACCGCGACTGCGCGGTAACCGTGGCATTGAGCCCTTGTTCCGGACCGGTGGGCAGCGCACCCAGCTCGCCGGCGGTGACCTGGGTGTTCTGTTCCTCGATCGCGCGGCTGACGTCGCTGGGCATCAGTTGATAGGCATTGAGCTTGTGCGGGTCCAACCACACGCGCATTGCGTAAGGCGCGCCGAACACGTTGATCTCGCCCACGCCATTGATCCGGCTGATCGGATCCTGCAGCGTACTGACCAGGTAGTCGGCGACATCGACCCGGGTCAACCGGCGGGTGGTGTCGTACAGCGATACCACCATCAGGCTGTCGCCCTGCGACTTGGCCACGGTGACGCCCTGCTGCTGCACTTCCTGCGGCAACCGGCTCAGCGCCTGGTTGACGCTGTTCTGTACCTGGACCTGGGCGATATCCGGATCGGCGCCCTGGTCGAAGGTGACGCTGATGCGCGCCTGGCCCGAGGACGAGCTGGTCGACGAGAAATACAGCAGGTGATCGATACCCTTGATCTGCTGCTCGATCACCTGGGTGACGCTGTCCTCCACCGTCTGCGCCGAGGCGCCGTTGTAGTTGGCAGTGATGGTGACGTTGGGCGGCGCGATATCGGGGTATTGCTCCACCGGCAGCGTGACTACCGCGATGGCACCCATGCACATGATGCAGATCGCCAATACCCAGGCGAAGACCGGTCGATGAATGAAGAAGCGCGAAAGCATCCCGGATCAGTCCTGCCGACGACCAGCGGCGGCCGGTTTGACCGTCACCGAGGCGCCCTCGACCAGATCCTGGCGTCCGTCCACGACCACGCGCTCGCCCGGCTTGAGCCCTTCGGCCACCAGCCACTGGTGGCCGACCGCCCGCGACGCGATGAACTGGCGCTGGTGCACGGTGTTGTCATCCTCCACCACCCATACCTGGGCCTCGCCGCGTGGCGTGCGATCCACTACCGACTGCGGCACCAGCAGCGCTTGTTGATGCACGCCCTGGCCCACCCTCGCGCGCACATACATGCCTGGCAGCAATTGCCCATCAGGATTGGGAAACCGTGCGCGCAAGGTGACGCTGCCGGTGGTTTCATCCACATCGATATCGGCGAATTCCAGCGTACCCGGCAACGGATAGTCGCTGCCATCTGACAGTTTCAGGCTGACCTGGGTCGTCGACGGCTGCACCCCGCCGCCGGCAATGGCGCGGCGTAGCGCCAGGAACTGACTGCCGGACTGGGTGATGTCCACGTTCATCGGATCCAGCCGCTGGATCTTGGCGATGGCATCGGTCTGGCTGGCGGTGACCAGCGCGCCCGGCGTGAATCTGGCCCGGCCGATGCGTCCGCTGATCGGCGCATCCACCGTAGCAAAGCGCAGCTGGGTGCGCGCCGTGTCCAGCGCGGCACGATGGGCCTGGCGCGCGGCCAGCGTCTGTTCGTAGCTGGCCTGGGCATCGTCCACGTCCTGCTGCGCCACCAATCGGGTCTTGCCCAATTGGCGATAGCGCTCGGCGCGCAGCTTCGCGGCCACCAGCGCCGCCTCGGCGGTCGCCAGATTGGCCTGCGCCTCGTGGGCCGCTGCCTGATAGAGGGTGGGCTCGATCTGGAACAGCGGCTGCCCCGCCCGCACCTGCGCGCCCTCGGTGAACAATCGTTTGAGCAATATCCCGCTGACCTGCGGCCGGACCTCCGATTGCTCCGAGGCAACCGTGCGCCCCGGCAGTTCGGTGTCCAATGCCACCCGCTGCGACTGCAAGGTGATCACCCCTACCGTGGCGGCCTGCCGCGCTGTCGCGTCCTGCTTGCCCGAGCAACCGGCCAGCACGCCGGCCAGCAATAGCAGCGGCAAGCAGATACAGCGGCACCGATCGCCGGCAGCGGGCATGCATTTGGTCCTTGCAAAAGCGAGGGAAATATCCATTCAGATGGCAACGTCGATAAACCGAGGAGATCCGCTCCCACAGTGGTGCAAACAGCTGCGCCCACGCGGCGGCCCGCTATCGTGCCCTGGACGCCCTGTCCGGCGCCAGTTACCTCCGTCACTGTTGCAGTTTGAACCTTACCGCGCCCAGCCCGGCCTCAGGAGCTGCACGACAGCATCGAGCACCCCGCCCGGTGACGCGCCCAGTCCGGGCGCTTTTGCGCGAAGGCCTCGCGCCCAGGCTGCTCGTCGTAGGGCCGGCGCATCACGTCCAATAGTTCAGCGATGCCCGAGGCATCGCCCTGCTCGGCCTGGTCGATCACCTGCTGGGCCAAATAATTGCGCAGCACGTAGCGGGGATTTGCCCGGCGCATACGCTCGCGCCGCTGCTCCGGCGAATCCGTTTCCTCGCGCAGACGCGTGGCATAGCGCCGCATCCACTGCTCCAGCCGCGCTCGCACTTCCTCGCGCCGATCCAGTGAATAGAACACCGCCGACAACGGCTCCAGCGTGTCCGTCTCCGGCGTGCACTCGATCAGGCTACGGAACGTCAGGGTCATGTCCATTTCACCGAGCTGCATCAGCCCGCGCAGTTCGGCGAGCAGATCCAGGTCGTCGTCGCGGCACTCGGCCAGGCCCAGTTTGTCGGCCGTATTGCGCCGATCCGCCGCGACATAGGCCTCGCGAAAGCGCTCCAGGCCGGCCTGCAACGGCGCCGCGCCGGCGAACAGCGGCGCCAGTGCCTGTGCCAGCCGCCCCAGGTTCCAGTAGGCCACCTGTGGCTGGGTTCCGAAACGATAGCGGCGGCCTTGCGCATCGGTGGTATTGGGTGTCCAGTCCGGATCGTAGTCATCGATCCAGCCATACGGGCCATAGTCGATGGTTAGGCCGAGAATCGACATGTTGTCGGTATTCATCACCCCATGTACGAAACCGACCCGCATCCAGTGCGCGACCATCTGCGCCGTGCGCTCGCAGACCTGGCCGAACCATTCGGCATACAACGTCTCGCCCTGCCCTTCCAATTGCGGGAAATCACGGCGCACGGTGAAATCGGCCAGCTGCCGCAGCAGCGCTACGTCGCCGCGTGCGGCCGGCAACTCGAAACTGCCAAAACGCAAGAACGACGGCGCCACCCGGCAGACGATCGCCCCCGGCTCGGGCCGTGGGTCGCCGTCGTAGAACATGTCGCGCACCACCACCTCGCCAGTACCCACCAGGCTCAGCGCGCGCGTGGTCGGCACACCAAGGTGGTGCATCGCCTCGCTGCACAGGAACTCGCGGATCGAGGACCGCAACACCGCACGGCCATCGGCTCCGCGCGAATAAGGCGTGGGCCCGGCACCCTTCAACTGGAGCTCGTGACGGCGACCATCGACCCCGAGCGCTTCGCCCAGCGAGATCGCACGACCATCGCCCAACTGTCCAGCCCAGTGCCCGAACTGGTGGCCACCATAGTTCGCCGCGAACGGCCGCATGCCTGGATACAGGGTGTTGCCCGCGAACACCTGCGCAAATGCCGGATCGGCAATATCCGCCGCATCCAGGCCCAGCGCAGCGGCCACCTCGGCAGAGTGCGCCAGCAGCTGCGGGGCCGGCACGGGCGTAGGCGCCACGCCCGACCACAGCGCACCTGCCACCTCGCGACGGCGTGGCCCGCTCTCCGGATCGCCGGGCAGTTCTGTTACGAAGCGGTTGTCGAAACGGGGCAGGCTCATGCGTACCAGCTTAGAGGAGCTGCGGTGAATCGGCGATCGCTGCACACGCGGCAGCGATCAGCAGCCATCAC
>JAATFS010000052.1 GCA_015655035.1 Lysobacterales bacterium
CATCGCGCTGGCGCCCGCCAAACGCGACATGGTCTACGGTCGCCTGTCACGCCGCCTGCGCGTACTCGGATTGCGCTCGTTCAAGGACTATCTCGACCTGCTGGAAAGCACGGGCGGCGATGAGTGGCAAGCCTTCACCAACGCGCTGACCACCAACCTGACGTCGTTCTTCCGCGAACCGCATCATTTCGACAAATTGCGTGAGGAACTACAGAAGCGCGGCAATGATCCGGCCATCAAAATCTGGTCCTGCGCCGCCTCGACCGGCGAGGAGCCCTACTCCATCGCCATCACTGCCTGCGAGGCATTCGGTTCGCTCACGCCACCAGTGCGCATCGTCGCCACGGACGTCGATACCCAGGTGTTGGAGACCGCCGCCTGCGGCGTTTATCCGATCGACCGCGTGTCCTCGCTGGAGCCGGCGCTGCTGCGCAAATACTTCCAGCGCGGCAGCGGCAGCAACGACGGCAAGTGCCGGGTGATTCCGGCGCTGCGCCAGCTGATCGACTACCGCCCGCTCAACCTGCTGGCACCGCGCTACGACGTCGGCGGCCCGTTCGCCGCGATCTTCTGCCGCAACGTCATGATCTACTTCGACAAGCCTACTCAGCACGGAATCCTGTCGCGGCTGGTCCCGCATCTCGGCGACGACGGCCTGCTCTATACCGGCCATTCGGAGAACTACCTGCACGCCGCCGACCTGATCCAACCCTGTGGACGCACGCTCTACCGTCGCGTCTCCACCACCGGGAAGGCTGCATGAGCAGCGCGTCGCCCATCGACGACGTGATGCGCTACCACGATGCGCGTTTCCAGACCATCACCGCCAAACTGCTGCCCACGCAATACCTGGTGGTCGACGACGACACCGCATTGACCACCACCCTTGGTTCCTGCGTGGCCGCGTGCTTGCGCGACCCGGTACTGAAGATCGGCGGGATGAATCACTTCCTGTTGCCGGAAGGCAACGTCGGCGATGGCGCGCCCGCGCGCTACGGCAGCTACGCAATGGAACTGCTGATCAACGACATGCTCAAGCGCGGTGCGCACCGCAAGCGTCTGGAAGCCAAGGTGTTCGGCGGTGGCAACGTGCTGAAGGGCTTCACCAGCAATCCGGTCGGCACCCGTAATGCGGAGTTCGTGCGCCAGTACCTGCAAGCCGAGCATATCCCGATCCTGGCCGAGGACCTGTGCGGCATCCATCCGCGCAAGGTCTGGTTCTTCCCCGCCACCGGTCGGGTGGTGGTGCAGAAACTGCCCCATGCGCACGAAGCAGAGGTGGCCGCTGCCGAATCGGCGGTGCGTGCCCGCCTGTCCAAGGCGCCGGTCACCGGCGGCGTGGAGTTGTTCGAATGATGGCCCAGGCTCCGGTGCGCGTGCTCATCGTCGATGATTCGGCCGTCGTGCGCCAGATCCTCACCGAGCTGCTGTCGCGCGATCCCGGCATCGAGGTCGTGGGTTCGGCGGCCGATCCGCTGCTGGCGCGCGACAAGATCAAGCGCCTGAATCCGGACGTGATCACGCTCGACGTAGAAATGCCACGCATGGATGGCCTGGCCTTCCTCGACAATCTGATGCGGTTGCGGCCTACCCCGGTAGTGATGATCTCATCGCTCACTGAACGCGGCGCCGACACCACCTTGCAGGCATTGGCGCTGGGGGCCGTCGATTTCGTCCCCAAGCCCAAGCTGGATGTGGCCAAGGGACTGGAAACCTATGCCGAAGAGATCATCGGCAAGGTCAAGATGGCGGCCAGAGCCCAGGTCACCGCGCTGATTCGCAGCGTCGCTCCCCGGCTCGCGCCCAACCCGTCCCTCGCCGTGGCGCCAGGCAGCAACCGGCGCTTCCTCACCACCGATCGCCTGATCGCCATCGGCGCCTCCGCCGGCGGCACCGAGGCATTGCGGGTGGTGCTGGAAGGCATGCCTGCCGATGCGCCCGCCATCGTACTGACCCAGCATCTGCCGGCCAGTTTCAGCACCGCGTTCGCCGAGCGCCTGGATCGCCATTCGGCGATGTCGGTACGCGAGGCCAGCGACGGCGAAGCCATCCTCCCGGGCCACGCCTACCTGCCGCCGGGCGGCCGTCACCTGCGCATCATCCGTGACGGCGCTCGCTGGCGCTGCCGTATCGACGACGGTCCGGCGGTCAATCGGCACAAGCCCGCCGTCGATGTGCTGTTCCATTCCGTGGCCGCCAACGCGGGTCCTAACGCCGTTGGCGCCATCCTTACCGGCATGGGCGACGACGGCGCGCGAGGCCTGTTGGAAATGCAGCGGGCCGGCGCTCCCACGCTGGTGCAGGACGAGGCCAGTAGCGTCGTCTGGGGAATGCCGGGGGCCGCCTTCAAATTAGGGGCTGCGCAGGAAACAGTGGCGCTGGATCGGGTGGCTGAACGGCTGATCGCCTTGGCGAGCCAGGGAAAATAGGTGGCGCCATCGCCGCAAGCTCATTCGTCTGCCCGAAAAGCCGTCATTACCCATGCTCATATCGTGAAAGCGACGCGCCAAGCTCCCTATCCACGCGCCGAAGGAGTATCAAGTAGTTACGGCTGCGTCACGGCCAAACAGGTAAAAATCGGGGACGGCTGGCTCGGCTGAAGCCGGAAGGGGCCACATTGGTATCGCACGCATATCTTGAACACGTAAGGTCCCACCTCAGGGTCTCGACTATGAGCCTGCAAGTCGTGGCCATAACCGGCTGGGCCGGCAGCATGCTGTTGAATCCAGAGATCGGGGCGCCGCTGAACCCGGCCAATGGCGCGATGCTGCTGGCGCTGATCGGCACGTGCCTGTGGAAAGGTCGTACCGCCAGCATCCAGGCCTGGCGTGCCGGGACCATTCTTTACGCTTTTCTGCTGGCACTGGCATTCCGTATGGAACTGGACCTGATGGGGCGGCAGAGCGAACTGTTCGCACTTCCGCTGGCCATTCTGACGACCGTCGGATTTTCCGGCGTGATCCCGTTGCGCCGCGACTACTTGCTGATCGCGGTATTGATGTGGGCGCTGTTCGTGGTCGGAAATTCGCATTTCCTGCCGGTCGGCATGGATGCCGAACTGGTCGTGACGCTGTTGCTGTCCACGGTCCTGGTGGGGATTGGCCTCAACCACGCCATCGTCAGCAATCTGCGTGTCACGTTCAAACTCAAGGAAGATTTCCGTTACCTGTCCGAAACCGATGTGCTGACCCACCTGCCCAATCGGCGGACCTTGATGGCGCAGCTGGAAATAGCCTGCGGCAAATCCGAGCAACACTGCTGGCATTTCGCCTTGTTGGATATCGACGACTTCAAATCGGTGAACGACCGCTCCGGTCACCACGTCGGCGACAAGGTGCTGGTAGCGCTGGCCGACGAGTTCCGCAAACTGCCACCGAACGTGTCCATAGGACGTCTTGGCGGCGAGGAATTCGGCGTTGTCGTACACGGCTTCGCCCACGACGACATGCAGGTGATGCTGGAACAACTTCTAGGCGACGTGCGCAAGCGACATGTCAGCGGCAACACGGTCAGTTTCAGTGCCGGATTTGTCCGGATTCAGCCGCAGGAAAAGGTCATCGACGTGTTGCGGCGCGCCGACGAAGCCCTGTACGTGGCCAAGCACAGTGGCAAGGCGCGTGTCATATGGCAGCCGGCGGCCGAGGCGGCATGAGCGCCGGCAGCCGGCGGCACTGCCTACACGCCATCGACTGAAAATGGCAACGCCCGGCATTGGGCCGGGCGTTGCTGTCAGCGCATTCGATACTGCGCTTGCGGGAGCGACTCCCGCAAGCGCATGCCGCTGCCGATCAGGCGGCGGCGGTGCCCGCCACTTCCTGGTAGTCCTCGATCTGGTCGAAGTTCATGTAGCGGTAGATCTGCGCACTGGAGGCCTTCAGCACCCCCGTGCCTTCCATGTATTCGTCCTTGCTCGGGATGCGTCCCAAGCGCGCGCAGATCGCCGCCAGTTCCGCCGACCCCAGGTAGACGAAGGAATTACGGCCCAAGCGGTTGGGGAAGTTGCGGGTGGAGGTGGAGAACACCGTCGCGCCCTCCTTCACCTGCGCCTGGTTGCCCATGCACAGCGAGCAGCCCGGCATTTCCATGCGCGCGCCCGCCGCGCCAAAGGTGCCGTAGTGGCCTTCCTTGGTCAGCTCGGCCGCGTCCATCTTGGTCGGCGGAGCCACCCACAACTTGGTCGGGATATCGCGCTTGCCTTCCAGCAGTTTCGACGC
>JAATFS010000263.1 GCA_015655035.1 Lysobacterales bacterium
CGGGAAATCGTCGATAAGGTCTTGGTATTCAACGCTGCCGATCGTGTTGTCGATCCGTGTCCTGGTGTAATCGACGCTGATCGTCAAGCCTTGGAGAAACGGCGGCGCCAGTACCAGGCCGATGTTGTGCGACACCGAGGTCGTCGGTTTCAGATCCGGATGGGCAGCGATGAAATAACCGACGGTGCCCACAGCCTCGTTCAACACCGGATCGTGCAGGTTGTAACGGGATCCATGGAAGGTAGACCCGGAAAAGTCGTTGTACGGCGCGTACAGGTTCCACATCGAAGCCGGCTTGAAACCCTCGCTGCGCGAACCGCGCAGGGTTACCCAGTCGATCGGCCGGTACAGCAGCGCATAGCGCGGCGATACCGCCGAGCCCACATCGTTGTAGTCGTCGCGCCGCACCGATGCGTTGGCTTCCAGCGTATCGACCAACGGGACCTGCTGGCCCGGGGAGATCAGCGGGACCTGGAGCTCGCCGAACACCGCCTTGTTGTCGCGCGAGATCGATCCGGCAAGTAGATAGTCACTGAGAGTGCTAGTGGGATTGGCCTCGAAGTGCGCCCGGTTGTCCAGGTATTCCACGCCGCCCACCACCTGCACATCGCCGGCAGGCAGCCTGAGCACCTTGCCGCTCAGGCTGGCGTTGACGGTGTAGGTGTTGGTGCGCTCGTTGTTCCATTGGTAGTCCATGTAGCTTTCCAGCACACCCGGCGCGTTCGGATTGCCGCTGGCGCTGTCGTAGATCAGGATCGGCCCACCACCGGAGCGAAGGCTCGCAGTCAACGCATTGGCGGCGACCGTGGTATTGAAATCGCCACCCGCATCGTAGAGCTGCTCGCTGCGGGCCCAGCCGACCGAAGCGCTGTAGTGCCAGCGCTGCTCGGGACCGAAATCGCCATCGAGGCTGACCGTGGCTGCGGGATTGCGCGCGGTACTCCTGGCGCTCTGCGGCAGATCCGTGAATACCTTGTTGAGATAGACCGCGGTGGCGTACGGGTTGCCGCCGGTACCGGCGGGAACCGACACCAGGCTGCTGGGCGAGTAGCCCGGGTAGTAGTAGCCGATCTGCGGATAGCTGGTAGTGGTGGTGACCTTTTCGTTCAGACGCAGGTCGAAATGCAGGTTGAGCCAATCAGCGTGCGCGTAATCGGCGCTCAGCATGAAGCTCTTGGAGCGCCAAGGATCGATCGAATCCAGCTGCGACGCGCTGTCGTACACGGCCGGATCGCCGGCAGCGGCGAAGTCCGCAGCGCTGGCGTCGCCGCCGCTACCGGCCGGGATTGCCGCAACCCTGACGGATCCCCCCGGCAGCACGCTGCCATCGGCCGCCCACACCGCGCCAAGATAGGAATCGCGGCTGTCGTAGGTACCGCCAAAATTCTTCAGGTTGCGGGTTGCGGTGAACCAGCGATCGCGCCGCTTCAATGCGTCGCCCTGCCCGTAGCTGCCGGCCAGCAATACACTCCAATTGCCACGCCGTAGGTTGGTGCTGACGTTGACCTGCTTGACCTGGCCGCCCCCATCGTGGAACGGGCTGTCGTAACGCACGCTGACATTGGATTGCTGGTAGTCGCTCTTCTTCAGGATGATGTTGATCACCCCGGCCAGTGCCTCGGCGCCGTAGATCGAACTGGCACCGCCTGGCAGGATGTCGATGCGCTCGATGGCGTCCATGGGAATGCCATTGAGATCGAAGCCTTCCAGGTTGCCCTGCCCGGAGAACGCCTGCCCGCTGGCGGACAGGCGGTGGCCATCGACCAGCACCAGGGTCGCGCCGCCCAGGCTGGTGGAGACAAGATTCAACCCTCCCACGCCGAAGGTGGAGCGGTTTGCCAGGCCCGGCGAGGGACCGACGCCCATCAGCGTGGTCCAGGCATTGCCGGAGGTGCTCGGCCCGAACTGCGGGATGACCCGGGCAATATCGGCCAGTGTGGAAACACCGTGGCGCTGCAGGTCTTCCGCGCTGTAGCTGGTTACCGGGATGATAGAACGAATGCTCGCCTCCTGGCGCAGGCGTGAGCCGGTGACCTCCACCTTGTCCAGCGTCGTGGGCGGGTCCTTGGCCGGGTCAGCCGACGCCAGCGGCTTGTCTGCGGCCACCTCCTGGGCCAGCACCGGTGCAGCGGCTGTCATCGCCAGCAACACCGCGATCGCCAACCGGCTTGGACGCCGCCGTAGTCCCAGCGGTGTGGACAGCTCATTCGGATCGAACATGGTTATCCCCTTTTCGGTTAAGCGCGGCGGCGGTAATTAGAAACTCATGGAGGCGCAGGCGAGCCGGCGCGGCGCGGTTGAGGTCCAGCAGGCAGGCGTGCAGGCATGGCGCGGCACTGGCTTGTGATCCGGCCGATGCCACGGGATGTGTACTGAACAATTCCCTCTTCTCCTGCCGCTTTCCCGACCCCCATCGCGCCGGATCGGCAAGACCGTCTCAGCAACACCTGGATGGCTGCGACGACCGAAGAAGGGCCTTCGCGCTCGATTTCGAACGTACCCAGTCGCGGGACCCAGTGGTGATACACCTGTTAGGCGATTTCCTTTAACTGTTATGATCAATTAACCGCAACGGTTCCCCCGATCCCAGGAAATCCGGGCCCGCGCTCGGCCGCTTATTGCCTCCGCTTATGCCCTCATTGCCAATGGATATCCGCCAACCACGCGCCAAACCC
>JAATFS010000430.1 GCA_015655035.1 Lysobacterales bacterium
CCGCTACCGCGATTGCCACGCCCAGCACGCGCCACAGCAACTTCAAGGCGCCCCGATCCAGGGCGCCACCGTCGGCGGTGCGGCGACGATGGTTGGACAGCAGCTCGTAGCCGCCCTAGAGCAGGTTGAGCAGCAGGAACACGGTGCCGGAAAGAGACATGGCCTGACTCCTGAGGTCGAGGCAGGACGTTTCAGCATCGGCGCATGAACCGCCGCGTGCGCGCATTGCTGCAACCGATGAGCCTGGCCGGCCTGCCGGAGATCGGCGCAGTGGGCGCGCCCATCCATACCCGTGCGTGTGCTCGCGCCGGCACTTCTTCAAGCCCATCACACGCTCTAAAATGCCGCGGGGCATTTTGCCGACGAGGAATAGACGTTGATCATCCACCCGAAAGTCCGCGGTTTCATCTGTACCACCACGCATCCGCTCGGTTGCGAGCGCAATGTGCTCGATCAGATCGAAGCCACCCGCGCGCGCGGCGTGCGCAGCGACGGACCGAAGAAGGTGCTGGTGATCGGCGCCTCCAGCGGCTATGGCCTGGCATCGCGCATCACCTCCGGATTCGGCTTCGGCGCCGATACGCTGGGCGTTTTCTTCGAAAAGCCGGGCAGCGACA
Source organism: Lysobacterales bacterium (assembly GCA_015655035.1). Lineage (GTDB taxonomy): Bacteria > Pseudomonadota > Gammaproteobacteria > Xanthomonadales > Xanthomonadaceae > JAATFS01. The sequence goes on from JAATFS010000430.1 coordinate 618, forward strand.
AGAAGGCCGGTACCGCCGGTTGGTACAACTCGGCCGCGTTCGACACGTTCGCCAAGGCGCAAGGGCTGTACAGCAAGTCGATCAATGGCGATGCGTTCTCCGACCAGGCGCGTGCGCAGGTGATCGAGCTGATCAGGCAGGAGATGGGCGGCCAGGTCGACCTGGTGGTGTATTCGCTTGCTTCGCCGGTGCGCAAGCTGCCGGCTACCGGGGAGGTGAAGCGCTCGGCGCTCAAGCCGATCGGCCAGACCTATACCGCCACCGCGATCGACACCAACAAGGACGCCATCATCGAGGCCTCGATCGAGCCGGCCACCGAGCAGGAGATCGAGGACACCATCACCGTGATGGGGGGCCAGGATTGGGAGCTGTGGATCGACGCGCTGGAAAACGCTGGCGTGCTGGCCGAGGGCGCGCGCAGCGTGGCCTTCAGCTACATCGGTACCGAGATCACCTGGCCGATCTACTGGCATGGTGCGCTGGGCAAGGCCAAGGTCGACCTGGACCAGACCGCGCAGCGCCTGGACCAGCGCCTGCGCGCACTCGGCGGCGGCGCGAATGTGGCGGTGCTGAAGTCGGTGGTGACCCAGGCCAGCGCCGCGATCCCGGTGATGCCGCTGTACATCTCCATGGTCTACAAGATCATGAAGGAAAAGGGCCTGCACGAAGGCACGATCGAACAGCTGGATCGCCTGTTCCGCGAGCGCCTGTATCGCCAGGATGGCCAGCCGGCGCAGACCGACGAACAGAACCGCCTGCGCCTGGACGACTGGGAACTGCGCGACGACGTACAGGACGCCTGCAAGGCGCTGTGGCCGCAGGTGACCACCGAGAACCTGTTCCAGCTCACCGACTACGCCGGCTACAAGCATGAGTTCCTCAAGCTGTTCGGCTTCGAGCGCGACGACGTCGATTACGACGCCGAGGTCGATCCGGACGTGAAGTTCGATTGCATCGAGCTGGCGTAGGCGCGAGCCCGGGATGGAGGGAAGGGATCGGGCTGTTGCCGATCCCCCCCTGCCCAAGCCCCGTGCCTCAGCGGCGCACGTCGAAGCGGGCCTCGCCGGCCAATGCCTGCACGTCGGCGACCGAGACCGGATTGAAGTCGCCCGGGATCGAGTGCTTCAGGCATCCGGCGGCGAGTCCGAAACGCACCGTGGTCTGTGCATCCCAGCCGGCGATCAGGCCATGCAGCACGCCGGCGGCAAACGCATCGCCGCCACCGATGCGGTCGATGATGGGGGTCAAGTCTTCGCTGGGCGCCACCGCGCAGCCGCCTGCGCGATCCAACAGCATCGCGCCCAGGCTGTGGTGGTCCACGCTGTGGGCGATGCGCTGGGTGCAGGCCATCCAGCGCAATTGCGGGAATGCCGCGAACGCCTGCTGCGCAGCCGCGTTCACGCGTTCGGCCAGCGAGGGCTGTTCGAACGACTGGCCCAGCACCACGGCGATGTCGCGATGGTCGGCGAACACCAGGTCGGCGCAGGCGAACAGTTCACGCAGGATGCCGGCGGCATCGCCCTGCCAGCGCTGCCACAGCCTGGGCCGGTAGTTGCCGTCGAAGGACACCTGGATGCCGCGTTCGCGCGCGGCCCGCGCCGCCGCCAGCGTGGTGGCGGCCACGTTCGCGCCCAGTGCCGGACTGATGCCGGACAGGTGCAGCCACTGCGCGCCCTCGAGCAGGCGTGGCCAGTCGTAGGCGGTAGCCGGGGCCAGTGCGAAGGCCGAGTCGGCGCGGTCGTATACCACTTCGCTGGGCCGGTGGATCGCGCCGGTGGTGAGAAAATACAGGCCCATGCGGCCATCGACACGGCGCACCGCGCGAGTGTCCACGCCGTGCCGGCGCAGTTCGCCGGTGGCGGCATGCCCGAGCGGATTGTCGGCGACCGTGCTCAGCATCGCCACGTCATGGCCGAAATGCGCCAGCGACGCCGCGACATTGGCTTCGGCACCGCCGGCATGGACCTCCAGCTGCGGTGACTGCAACAACAGCTGATGGCCGGGCGCGCCCAGGCGCAACAACAGTTCTCCGAAACACACGACACGGGTACGGCGCATGGACGATCTGCCTCTATGTTGGGGATCGCGGCGAGTAGCCTCGCCGAGGTTGAACGAATACCGTCATCTTAGCTGCGCCGCGCCGCCGGCCGGTCGCCCGCCCAGCAGCGGCGCCAGCACGTGCGCGTTGGCGCCCTCCTGCCCGCTCTGCTAGATTGCGCGCGTTGAGAACCGCCGCCTGAAAAGGCGGCCGGGCACAGCCGCCGCCATGCCCTCCCTTCGACCGAGGTCGTTCCCGGAGAGAGCTGCATGCGCACCAGTTGCACGCGGTTGTCGGTTTCCGTCGCCGCATCGCCAGCGGGGACCAGGCCATCCTTTGCGTGGGCGTTGCCGATGCTGGCAGCCGGCGTCGCGATGCCGTCGCGGCATTGCACGCACAGGTCGAGGCCGCGCGCCGTGGTGCCCCGCCGGAGTCGCCGATGAGCGTGCTCTATCCGCTGTTGTCGCTGTGCTGTGCGCTGGCCTTCTACCTGGCCACGGCGCACCAGAGACTGCGCCCGGCTTGGCAAGGCCATGCGCGCGGTCTGCGCCGGCTGGGCTGGCTGCTCGCGGTGCTGGCGCTGGCGGCTGCCAGCACCGCGTTGGGCCCCTGGGCAGGGCTGTTCGCTGCGCTGTCGGCGTTCATGCTGTCGGCCGTCCTGTTGCCGTATCTGGACGCGTGGTGGTGGATGCGCCGGGAGCGCGCCCATGTGGGGTAGGTCGCTGGCCGCTGCCGTGCTCGGCTTGCCGCTGTCTACGTTACTGGTGGGGCTGATTGCGTTGGTGTGGCCTGGCTCGTTGCAGGCCAACACGTTGCCGTGGCTGCTGTTGTCGTTTCCGGTCTGGATCGGGGTGATGTCGCTGGCATTCCTGTGCCGTAGCGGCCTGCACGCATGGCTATGGCTGGGTGGGGCGAGCGTGCTATGCGCGGGCCTGTTGCAGTTGGTCAAGGTGCTGGGCTGGACGGAGCTGTCGCCGTGAAGGCCGCGACCCTGCGCAGTTTCCTTGCCGTGCATACCTGGATGGGGCTGCTCGCCGGCATGGCGTTGTTCATCGCCTTCTATGCCGGCGCGATCAGCGTATTCACCCATGAACTCAACGATTGGCCGCGTCAGCCGCCGGCCGCGGCATCGCCACAGGCTCCGGCACAAGCGGCGCAGGCATTGATGGACGCGACGCTGAAACAGCATCCGCAGGCGGCCGAATCGTTCTATCTGCTGCTGCCCGGCGAACATGGCCCGCAGGCGCGTCTGTACTGGTACCAGGGCAGCGTCGCCCGCCAGTTCCAGCTCGGCCCCTATGGCGAGCTGCGCGAATTGCCGCAGCGAGTGGGTTTCGTCGATTTCCTCTACGACCTGCACTTCACCGCCGGCTTGCCGCGCACCTTCGGCACCTACTTGTTCGGCGTGGTCTGCATCCTTTATGGCCTGGCCCTGGTCAGCGGGGTGGTGATCTATGCGCCGGTTCTGTTGAAGGACCTGTTCGCGTTGCGGCTGGGCAAGAACATCAAGCGGCTGTGGCAGGACGCGCACAACGCGATTGGCCTGTTGTCGCTGCCGTTCCATGTGATCTTCGCCTGGTCCGGCGCGGTACTCTGCCTGGGCGTGCTGTTGCTGGCGCCGTTCCAGTACCTGGTGTTCGACGGCAAGCTGATGCAGTTGCTGGAGCCGGACTTCGAGCTGGCCGCGCACGTGGCCGCGTCCGGCACCCGCGCCCCGCCGCTGACGGTGGCCGAGCTGCTAGCGCGCGTGCGCATCGCTAGCCCGGGCCTGGTCCCGGACAGCCTGGCCTACCACGATGCCGGCGATGCCAATGCGCGTGTGGAGGTCTACGGCAAGATCGCGCAGCGTCATCTCAATACCCTGGGCGGGGTCGCACTGGAGGCGGCCACCGGCAAGCTGCTGAAAGTGGTCGAGCCGCGCAACATGCCGCCCGGCATGGCCTCGCTGCGCGGTCTGCAGGCGTTGCATTACGGCAACTTCGGGCATGCGCCGGTGAAATGGCTGTATTTCGTACTCGGCCTTGCGGGCGCGTTCCTGTTCTACAGCGGCAACCTGTTGTGGGTGGAGGCGCGCCGCAAGCGCCGCCAACCGGCGCAGCCGTTGCGTACCCACGTGATGGCGCGATTGACGCTGGGCGTGTGCCTGGGCTGCATTGCCGGGGTATCGGCGCTGTTCGTCGCCGCGCGTGTCCTGTTGCCGGGGCAGGAGCGCCACGTCTACTACGCGGTCTTCCTGGCCGCGCTGCTGTGGGCGTTGTGGCGCCCGACCGCACGCGGCGCCTACGAACTGCTGCTGCTGTGTGCGGCGACCACGCTGCTGGTGCCGCTGGCCGGCCTGTATGGTGCGCCGGGCCTGGTCGCGCCCTGGCGCCACGGCACGATCCTGCTGGTCGATCTGATTGCGTTGCTGCTGGCCTGGGGATACTGGCGCATGGCGCGCGCCAGTTTGCGTCGCGCGCGCGACGGCGATCAGAACAGCGTCTGGGCGCTGCCACGCGCTTGAGCCACCGGGCGCCGCTGGCACAACAACTTTGTATGATCCCGGTAACCACCCCGTCCCAAGGATGCCCCGTGCCCGTGCGTCGCCTGCTCCGTCCACTCGCCCTCAGTCTCGCCCTGTCGCCGTTGTTGCTGGCCGGCTGCAATCGCGGCTCTTCGCCGTCCGCCGCGTCGTTGCCGGAAGAGCCGGCGCCGGCCTTGGCCCCGGCGCAGTCGGTCAGCGCATTCTTTGCCGAGTTCAGTGACGCCTGGATGCGCCGGCAGCCGTCGGCCGCGACCGCCAGCCGTTATTTCGACGAACAGACGCAAGCGCAGCTGGACCAGCAACTGACGCCGCTGACCGCCACGTTCGAGCAGGAGAGCGTGGCGTTGGCGCAGTACGGGCTGGAAAAACTCAAGGCCTTCGACCGCGCCGCAATGAGCGACACCGAGCGAGTCTCGGCCGAGCTGATGCAATGGCAGTTGCAGACCCTCGTCGATGGCGCCAAGTACGCCGATTACGATTTCCCGTTGCAACAGATGAACGGCGTCAACGTGCAGCTGCCCAACCTGATGACCGTGGTGCACCCGCTGGACCGCGCACAGGACGCCGATCATTACGTGGCGCGGCTGAGCCAATTCCAGGTGCGCATGGGCGAGGCCGTGCAGCGCGCGCAGCAGAGTGCGGCCAAGGGCATATTGCCGCCGCGTTTCATCCTCGACGAAACGATTGGCCAGATGCGCCAGTTCGTGTCGCAGCCCGCGCAGCGCAATCCGCTGGTGACGACGCTGGACACCAAGCTGCGCACCGCCAAGGACGTGGACGAAGCACGTCGTAGGAGCTATGTCGAACGGGCGACCACGCTGGTAGCCGAGCAGGTCTATCCGGCCTGGCAGCAGGCCATCGCCGTGCTGGAGCAACAACGTGCCCAGGCCACCGACGAGGCCGGCGTCTCGCGCCTGCCCGAGGGCCAGTCGTATTACCAGTATCAGCTGCACCGCTATACCTCCACCGACCTGACTGCGCAGCAGATTCATGAAATCGGCCTGCGCGAGGTGGCGCGCATCGAGGGTGAGATGGACCGCATCCTCACCTCGATCGGTCGCGACAAGGGCAGCGTCAAGCAGCGCATCGCCGAGCTGGAAAAGGAACTGGCCTATCCACACGACGACAGCGGGCGCAAGGCGATCATGTCCGATATCGACGGCATCCTTGCCGATGCGCAGAAGCGTTCGGCGGCGTTGTTCGACATCGTGCCGAAGACCGAAGTGATCGCGCGCCCGTATCCAGAATTCCGCTGGAAGAGTGCCGCCGCCAGCTATACCACGCCGCCGCTGGATGGCTCGCGTCCGGGCGTGTTCCAGATGCCGCTGCGGCCCGAGCGCCTGACCCGCTTCGGCCTGCGCACCCTGGTCTACCACGAGACCGTGCCCGGCCATCACTTCCAGATTGCGCTGTCGGTGGAGAACAAGGACCTTCCCAAGTTCCGCCAGACCCGCGCGTTTGGCGGCATTTCCGCGTTCAGCGAGGGCTGGGCGCTGTACGCCGAGCGCCTGGCGGCGGAGAACGGCTGGTACGAAGGCGACCCGCAAGGCCTGCTTGGCCAGCTCGACGCCGAGCTGTTCCGCGCGCGTCGGCTGGTCGTCGATACCGGCCTGCATGCGCTGAAGTGGACGCGGCAACAGGCCATCGATTACGGCATCGAGCGTTCGGAAGTAGATCGCTATGTGGTGTTCCCGGGCCAGGCCACCTCGTACAAGATCGGCCAGCTGGAGCTGATCCGCCTGCGCGACAAGGCGCGCAGCGCGCTCGGCGAGCGCTTCGATCCGCGCCAGTACCACAACCGGGTGCTGCTCACCGGCACGGTGCCGCTGCCCTTGCTGGAGCGCGAAGTGGATGCCTACATCGCGCAGGCCGGAGGGAGTGCACCGTAGCTCTCAAGCCAGTGCCGCGTGCCAGCGCTTCAGTCGCGATGAGGCGCTACCGGCAGTCCCGGCCGCGACTGGCTCACGACGGCGCGGCTTGGCCAGCGCGCTCGCCGCTGCCGCGTTGTAGCGCGGACTCGTTCGCCAGCACCTCGTCGGCCGGAATCAGCGGCTGCTCGGCCAGCACCGCGTAAAGCGGGGTGAAGTCCGGTGCGGTCGCACGCATCAGCTGCTCGAAACTGTCTATGACGAAGTAGCTCTGCTGGAAGCTGTCGATGCGGTAGCCGGTACGCATGATGCGTTGCAGGTCGAAGCCGATGCGGTTGGGCACGGCCGACTCCAGCGCATGCAGCGACTCGCCCTTGGACGAGACGATGCCTGCGCCGTAGATGCGCAGGCCTGCCGGGGTGTCGATCAGGCCGAATTCCACCGTGTACCAGTACAGCCGGCTCAGCTGCTGCAGCGCGGCCGGACCGATCGCATGCGCTTTCACGCCACCGCGCCCATAGGCCTGCATGTAGTCGGCGAATCGTGGGTTCATCAGCAACGGCACATGCCCGAACAGATCGTGGAACAGGTCCGGTTCGGCGATGTAGTCGATCTGATCGGGCCGGCGGATCCACCAGGTCACCGGGAAGCGGCGGTGGGCGAGATGGTCGAAGAAATCCAGCTCCGGCAGCAGGCCCTCGACGCCGACCAGCGTCCAGCCGGTGGTCGCGGCCAGGATCTTGTTGAGCCGATCGAAACGCGGGATACGCCCGGCGCCCATGCCCATGGCGTCCTGCGCTTGCAGGAACTCGTCGCAGGCGCGGCCGACCAGCAGCTCGCGCTGGCGCCGGTACAGCGTGTCCCAGGTGGCGTGGTCGTCGGCGTTGTACGCCTGCCACGGCTGTTCCACCAGCGCCGTGGTGTAAACCGGCACATAGCCTTTGTCGGTCAGCGAGTTTTCGACGCGGCGGGGAGCGGCAAGCATGGCTGTGAACCGGGGCAAGGAGGTGGTTCAAGATAGCGCCAATACCGAACAATAGGCTTGCAAAATTGCGTTGATATGCCGTTTTGATGCAATATCGTTGCGTAAATATCACTATTGGCGCAATTCATGAGTGAGTCCATCGCGCTCGACCGAACCGACCTGAGGCTGCTCGCCTTGTTGCAGACCCAGGGCCGCAGCAGCAATGCC
>JAATFS010000206.1 GCA_015655035.1 Lysobacterales bacterium
CGGATACCAGCGCATCGCGATCTCGCCATTCGCGGTGCCGGTGAAGTGGTAGGCGTCATCCAGTTGCTTGAGCTGTTCGGGCGTGAGCGTGGCGCCCATTCCACTGAGGAAATGCACCCACTCCTGCGTACCCCAGTCGCCCGTCAGCTGCGATGCCGGCAGCGCACCATTGCCGCTCCAGGCGATGCGTGCGGTATCCACGCTGGAGAAGCTGCGCGAACGCGCCTTCTGTGCGAACGCAGGAATGCCCGGTTGGTTCAACCACGCGTCCAGCTCAGCGGCGGTGACCACATCCGGATTCTTCGGCAACAGGTGTTTTTGCAGGTAATCGACGAACTGGTCGGTGGTGGCGCTCTGGAAGGCGTGGTCGTCGAACCAGCCACGCAGGAACGGATCGAACACCTCGCGGCCGAAACGCAGTTCCAGGAACTGCAGGAACCAAGCGCCCTTGACGTAGGCCACACTACTCAATGCCTCGTCCGGATCGCGCGTGCTCAACGGCGGCAAAGCCAGCGCCTGGTCGGCCGGGCTCATGCCCTTCACTTCGGCCAACAGGTCGGTCTGGTCGATTTCGCGCTCCATCTCGGCCATCTCCTGGCCATACAGCGCTTCGGTGATGCGGCCCTGCACGTAGGTGGTGAAGCCCTCGTTGAGCCAGATGTCCTTCCAGCTGGCGTTGGTCACCAGGTTGCCGGACCAGCTGTGCGCAAGTTCGTGCGCAACCAGCGATACCAGCGACTTGTCGCCGACGATCACGGTGGGCGTGGCGAAGGTCAGGCGCGGGTTCTCCATGCCACCGAACGGGAACGACGGCGGCAGCACCAGCATGTCGTAGCGGCCCCAGCGATATGGCCCGTACAACTGCTCGGCGGCACCGATCATCTTCTCGGTGTCCTCGAATTCCTTGGCGGCCTTGTCGGCCATCGTCGGCTCGGCCCATACCCCCGAACGGTCGGAGATCGGCTTGAACACCAGGTCGCCGGCGGCGATGGCCAGCAGGTAGGACGGGATCGGCTGCGGCATGGTGAAGCGGTAGTCGCCGTCGCGTGCTGCCTTGGGATCGTTGTCGGCGCTCATCAGCACCATCACGTCCGGACGCGAGCTCACGTGCGCACTGTAGGTGAAACGCACGCTCGGGGTGTCCTGCAGCGGCACCCAGCTGCGCGCGTGGATTGCCTGCGACTGGCTGAACATGAAGGGCAACTGCTTGCCCTCGGTCATCGACGGCTCCAGCCATTGCAGCCCCGAGGCGGTAGGCGCGGTGTGGTAGCGGATTGCCAGCGTGGTCGGGCGCTTGGGCGCCTCGATCGTCAGCTTGCTGCCGAACACCTTGTCGGCCGGCGCCAGCGCGTACTGCAGCGGCGCCGATACGCCGCTTTCATCCACGCCCTGGACCTGCTCGATGGTCAGCTCGCGGGTATCCAGCACCAGCTGCGTGGCAGTCGGGTCTTTCCAGTCCAGCGTATAGGTCGCGGTCCCGCCGATTTCCTTCTTGTCGAAATCGACCTTCAGGTCCAGCGCCAGGCTCTTGATGACGACCGCGTCCGGCTGCGCGTAGGAGCTTTCATCGTGGTTGCGGGCGGCAGGAGTCACGGCAGCAGCCTTGGTGGGGGCGGAAGTGGGCTCGGCAGAAGCAACAGGCTCCTTGGAGCAGCCGACCGCGAGCACCGAGGCCACGGACAGCAGCAGGATCGGGAAGCGCATGGACAGGACCGGATCAGTAGGAACCGGGGATTTTACCGGAGCCGGACCGCAACACCGGCATTGCGCCCCCGATCATTGCCAGGCATGGCGCTGGGAGGGGACTTCGGCCTCGGCAGGCCACCTCAGCCACCCCGGCCGCGCCATTAGGGACCCGGGCCGGTCCTTCAGCGCGGTGGGCTCAGATCTTGTAGCCGGAGTGAATCGCGACGATGCCGCCGGTCAGGTTCTTGTAGTGACAGCGCGCCAGGCCAGCCTGGGTCATCATGTCCTTGAGCTGGTCCTGCGGCGGGTGCTTGCGGATGCTCTCGGCCAGATATTGGTAGCTATCGGCGTCGCGCGCGAACAGCTTGCCCAGGCGCGGCAGCACCTGGAACGAATGGAAGTCGTAGATCGGCTTGAACCAGTCGGCAGTGACCTCGGAGAACTCCAGCACCCGCGCCTGCCCACCGACCTTGAGCACGCGGTACATCTCGCGCAGCGCGGCATCCTTGTCGGTGACGTTGCGCAAGCCGAAGGAAATCGTCACCAGGTCGAAGCTCTGGTCCGGGAACGGCAGCGCCTCGGCATTGCATTGCACGTAGTCCAGGCCCGCCACCAGGCCACGGTTGGTCAGGCGGTCACGGCCCACCGAGAGCATGCCGGCATTGATGTCGCCCAGCACGACCGCGCCGTCGCTGCCGACGCGATCCTTGAGCAGGACCGCGATGTCGCCGGTACCGCCGGCCAGGTCGAGTACGCGGTCGCCCGGCTTCACCTGCGCGGTGGCTACGAAGTAGCGCTTCCACGCCCGGTGCACACCCAGGCTCATCAGGTCGTTCATCAGGTCGTAGCTGCGCGCGACCGAGGTGAATACTTCGCCGACCAGCTTCTGCTTGTCCTTGGCTGCGACGTTGCGGAAGCCGAAATGGGTGGTGCCGGAGGTGTAGGGAGATTCGCTCATGCCTGGGATTATCGCACTGCCAGCGCCCGGCTGCTGACACCACGGTGACTTGGCCATGACACAATCGCCGGCAGTCCCACGAGCCCCGATTACCCTATCCCTCCGTGAGCGACAAGTACGCCCCCCGCGACTGGCAGCCCCATGAGCGCCCGGCCCTGCCCGGCTCGGCTTCAACGCCGTTGCATTCCACCCGGCGGCGGATCGAGTACGGGCTGGTGGGGATCGTGGTGGCATTGACCGGCGGCCTCAGCAACGCCCTGGTGACGGCCAACCTGACCTACCTGCAAGGCACGTTCGGTGCCTATGCCACCGAAATGGCGTGGCTGCCGGCGGCGTATGTGATGACCAACGTCTCGGCCAACCTGATCCTGGTCAAGTTCCGCCAGCAGTTCGGCCTGCGCGGCTTCACCGAGATTTTCCTGGCGCTGTACGCAGCCATCGCCTTTGCCCACCTGTTCGTACACAACCTGGGCTCGGCCATCGCCGTGCGCGCCGCGCACGGGCTGGTCGGTGCGGCACTCAGTTCGCTGGGGCTGTTCTATCTGATCCAGGCGTTTCCGGCACGGCACCGGCTCAAGGCGGTGGCCACCGGACTGGGCCTGAGCCAGCTGGCGCTGCCGCTGGCACGGGTGTTCTCCACCGAATTGCTGGAATTCGGCGAATGGCAGGGGCTGTACCTGTTCGAATTCGGACTGGCCCTGTTCGCACTGGCCTGCGTACTGGCACTGAAGCTACCGCCCGGCGACCGCTATCGCGTGTTCGAAAAGCTCGATTTCGTTACCTTCATGCTGTTCGCCAGCGGTGCGGCGGGCCTGGCGGCGGTGCTCTCGCTGGGCCGGCTGCTGTGGTGGACCAGTACGCCCTGGCTGGGCGTGGTGCTGGCCTGCTCGATCGTATTGTTGAGCGCAGCGGCGATAGTCGAGCACAACCGCCGCAACCCGATGATCAACACGCGCTGGCTGGCCAGCGCGGACATACTGCGACTGGGGCTGGTGATCCTGCTGATCCGGCTGGTGCTGTCCGAGCAAAGCACCGGGGCAATCGGCTTTCTGCAGGCACTCGGCCTGGCCAACGAGCAGATGCACGCCTTGTTTATGCTGATGCTGCTCGGCGCGGTGTGCGGCGTGGTCGCCAGCGCACTGCTGATCAAGCGCGAACGCATCGCCGAGCACTTGATCGTGGCGGTCGCGGCGATCTGCATCGGCTGTTTCATGGACGCGCATGCCACCAGCCTGACCCGGCCGGAGCAGATGTACGTCAGTCAGTTCCTGCTGGCGTTCGGCAGCACGTTCTTCGTCGCGCCGGCGCTGCTGGCCGGGCTCGGCCGGGTATTCGCCCAGCCCGGCAACCTGGTCAGCTTCATCGTGCTGTTCGGCATGACCCAGAACATGGGTGGGCTGCTCGGCAGCGCCCTGCTGGGTACCTTGCAGGTGGCGCGCGAGAAGTTCCATTCCAGCCAGTTGGTCGACCACCTGGTGCTGTCCGACCCGCAGGTCAGTGCACGCGTGCAAGCTTATGCCTCGGCCTACGCCCACACCATCGGCGACGCCACGCTGCGCCAGGCGCAGGCCGTTCGCACGCTGGGCAGCATTGCCACCCGCGAGGCCAACGTGCTGGCCTACAACGATGTATTCATGGTGATCGGCTGCATCGCCATCGCCACCCTGGCCTGGATACTCTGGACCCTGGTGTGGCAGCGCCTCAACCGTCCGCTCGCTGCGCCCGCCGCCGCCTCTTCCGAACCTTCCCGCACATGAGCACACCCGCTGAACAGGTTTCTCCGGATCAAACCGCGCGCCGCCGCCGACGCGTGGCAGGCATCGCCGGCTTCTCGCTGCTGGCGCTCACCGGCGTGGCGCTGGTGCTGTATGCCTGGCGGCTACCGCCGTTTACCAGTTCGATCCAGAACACCGAGAATGCGTCGGTGCACGGCCAGATCACGTTGATCTCGCCCCAGGTGAGTGGCTATGTCACCCAAGTGCCGGTGCAGGACTTCCAGCAGGTCAAGCACGGCCAGCTCCTGGTCAAGATCGACGACCGCATCTACCAGCAGCAACTGGACCAGGCGCTGGCCCAGTTGCAGACCGCGCAGGCCAACCTCGCCAACTGGCAGCAGCAAAAGCACAGCGCCGAAGCCGGCGTGGCGCAGAGCCGCGCGACGGTCAGCAGCAATGCCGCCGAGCGCGAGCGCACCGAGTCCGCCTATCGCCGTACCCGGCAGCTGGCCGACCAGCAATTGCTATCGGCACAGGATCGCGACACCGCGTTCGCTGCCAACGCCCAGGCCCAGGCCAGCGTGGCGCAGTCCCAGGCCGCGCTACTGGCATCGCAAGAAAGCGCGCGCAGCGTGATCGTCAACCGCGCCGTACTGGAAGCCGCCGTCGCCAGCGCCGAAGCGGCGGTGAAGCTGGCGCAGATCAACTACGACAACACCCGCATCATCGCCCCGCGCGACGGCCAGCTTGGCCAACTCAGCGTACGCGAAGGCGCCTACGTCACCAACGGTACCCAGCTGATGGCGCTGGTCCCGAACACACTGTGGGTGGTGGCCAATTTCAAGGAGACCCAGATGGCCCGCGTTGTCATCGGCCAACGCGCCAGCTTCACCGTCGATGCACTGGACAACGCCCGCTTGTACGGCCACGTCCAGGAGATCTCCCCGGCCGCCGGCTCGGAGTTCAGCGTGCTGCCGGCCGACAACGCCACCGGCAACTTCGTCAAGATCGCCCAGCGCATCCCGGTCCGGATCAGCGTGGACCCGGACCAGGCGCTGGCGCGGCGGCTACGTCCGGGCATGTCGGTGGTGGTGGCCATCGACACCGCCCCGCCGCCGCGCTGAATCCCGAACGGAGCACCCGGCCCAGATGACAGCGCGGCGCGGGCTGCGCAAGATGGGGGTCTGTTCCCCACCGCGAGCTCCCCTGCATGTTCTCCACGCCCGACTACCGCGCCCTGCTGGACACCGCCATCGCCGAAGCCCGCCAGGGATTGGCCGAAGGCGGCATTCCCATCGGCGCGGCGCTGTATCACAACGATGGCCGCCTGCTGGGCTGTGGCCACAACCGCCGCGTGCA
>JAATFS010000132.1 GCA_015655035.1 Lysobacterales bacterium
GACCAGGGCTGTGTCGGTCTGCGTGCCGGCCCCTCGCGGCGGTGGAAGAGTGGAAGCGGTGTCTGCTTCGAGGTCACCGACACCGGCCCGGGGATTGGCGAAGAGCACTGCGCGCGGTTGTTCCGGCGTTTCGAGCAAGCCGATGGTGCACGGACCGTGGCCCGCTACGGCGGTAGCGGCCTGGGACTGGCGATCTGTCGCGAATTGACGGTGACGATGGGCGGCGAAATCCAGGTTGTCAGCGAGCTTGGCCAAGGCTGTAGTTTCCTGGTCGAGCTGCCATTGCCGTGGTCGGCGACGGCGGTCCCGGTATTGCCGCGCCCGGCGCAGCACCTGCTTGCACGTCGCCTGCAACTGTTGCTGGTGGAAGACGACCAGACCGTGGCGCAGGTCATCGTCGGGCTGTTGCAGGCGCGCGGGCATTCGGTGACGCACGTCGGCCATGGACTGGCGGCGTTGGCCGAAGTGTCCACCCAGGGTTTCGACGCAGCGTTGTGCGATCTCGATCTGCCGGGGCTGGATGGATTGAGTCTGGTCAGCCAGTTGCGCCGCCTGGGTCACGCCTTCCCGATCGTCGCGGTCACGGCGCGTTCGGATGCCGAGGCCGAGCCACAGGCGCTGGCGGCCGGTTGCGATGGCTTCCTGCGCAAGCCGGTGACCGGAGAAATGCTGGAACAGGCGCTGGCTGCGGTGGTCGCGCAGGCGGAGACCGCATCCGTGTAGCATCGCCCACGCTCATGCGGCCGCTGGATTGGTGCCGGGCGGCATGCGCTATACAGTGGGCGCCCGGCGCGTGGATGCGCGGCGGTGAAGAATCGACCACATGATGTCCCAGCGCCGCGGCGGCGTGGGGGGCCGAGGAACGTCGCCGCAATGAAGCTCAAGCTGCTGTGCCTGCTTGCCGCGCTGCTGGCGCTGCTCAGCGCGGATCTTGCCGCGGCGACGCTGGTGGAGACGCCGCGCATGCGCCGATTCGGCATTGCCGACGGGCTGCCGTCGCGGATGGTGCTGGCGCTGGCGCAAGACCGCCAGGGCTATGTCTGGGCCGCTACCGACGATGGCCTGGCGCGCTACGACGGCGTCGATGTACGGGTGTGGCGGCACGATCCGCTCGATCCCAGGTCGTTGCCTGCCAATAGCGTGGAGACCCTGTTGGTGGACCCGCAGGACCGGATCTGGGTAGGTGCCAACGGTGGTGGCCTGGGCATGCTCGATCGGCGCCGCGACGGCTTTGCGCATTTTGCCGAGGTCGATCGCGCCTGCAACAGCCAGGTGTGGTCCCTGGCCTACGCGCAGCACGCCTTGTGGGTGGGAACCGCGGAGGGGGGGCTGTGCCGGCGCAGCGAGGATGGGCAAGTCACCGCCTATCGCGGTGATCCGGCCGATCCGGCCGCGCTGCCCAGCGACACCATCTATTCGATGCTCACCGACGTGCGCGGACAGCTCTGGATCGGCACCGGCGCCGGCCTGGTTCGGCGCGACGGCGAGCGTTTCGCCCGCATCGCGCCGGAGCGCCTGGGGGGCGCGGTACTCAAGCTCAGCCAGGAAGCCGACGGCACGTTGTGGATCGGCAGCGACGCCGGCTTGTTCCGGCTTTCCAGCGATGGCGTGCTGGCACCCGCACCTTGGAAAGCCGCTGCCAGCATGCGGGGCGCGACGGTGCTGCACGATCGCAACGGAGGCTATTGGATAGGGGCGGCCGATGGTCTTTACCGTAGTGGCGCCGGGGTGGGCCAGAACGAACTGCGACTGATGGCCGGTGATCGTGGCAGTGGCTTCCTGACCGCGAACAGCGGCGTATTGGATGTGATGCAGGATCATGAGGGCGGCGTCTGGTTCGGGCTGATCACGCAGGGATTGGCGTATCTGTCGCCGGGATGGCAGCGCTTTTCCACCGTTCTGGAAGGCGCGGGCAGCTCGCTGGAAAGTCTGTACATGACCGGTGCGGCGGTATGGGGCGACGATTTCCTGGTCGCCAGTGCGCAGGGGGTGTACGTCTTGAGCGGCGATGGCGAATTCCGGCTGTTTGCCGGGCTTGATCAATTGGGTAAGGGCACTGCGCGGTCGGTGCTGATGGGCGCCGATGGCCAGCTATGGGTCGGCCGTGCCGGACATTTGACGCTCTACGATCCAGCCACGCGCCAGCGCCGGGATCTGCCGAGCGGTTTTGGCGAGGAACCGTTCAAGCTCGTGGATCTGCTGCGCCAGGCTCCGGATGGGTCGGTGTGGATGTCCGTTCTCAGCGGTGGAGTGCAGCGGCGCAGTCCCAAGGGCGAGATTCTGGATTCCATCGGCCAGGACGATGGTCGCGGCCTGCCGGAGTCGAGGGTCGAGCAAATGCGCTTTGCCGCAGACGGCCGGCTCTGGCTGGCCAATGGCGAAGGTCTGTACCGCTGGAGTGGTAAGCGGTTCGAGGCGGTTCCCGTCACCACCGCCGGCCCGGTGCATGACTTTGCGTTCGAGGGCCCCAAGCAGCTGTGGCTGGCGCGCCCCGGCATGCTCGAGCGCTACGACTGGGATGGCCAACGGCTGCATCTGCGCGAACAGGTGGGGCGCGCCCAGGGCATGCCGTCGGTCGAACTCAGCGGTTTGGTGCTGGGCAAGGACGGCAGCGTATGGGC
>JAATFS010000340.1 GCA_015655035.1 Lysobacterales bacterium
GGTGCCGTTGCTGCCGCTGGAGACCGTGGCAGCACAGGAGGTCGTTGCGATGGAATCGACGCGCGGCAGCGATGCCGTCGACGACAAGCCCAACGCCGATCTCGCGACCGACGAGCTCGAAACGATCCAGGTCACCGGCACGCGCATCCGCGGCGGCACGACTCCATCGCCGGTGATCACCATCGGCAGCGAGCGCATCCGGGAGGAGGGCTTCACCGACCTCGGCGAGGTCATCCGCAGCCTGCCGCAGAACTTCGGTGGCGGTCAGAACCCAGGCGTCATCCCGTTCACGATCTCCGGCGCGGGTGCCCAGAACACGAACCTCAGCGGTGGCTCGGCATTGAATCTGCGGGGCTTGGGGGCGGATGCGACGCTGACACTGCTCAACGGGCGCCGCATGGCCTATGACGGCATCTCCCAGGCGGTCGACATCAGCGCGATTCCGGTGGAGGCGGTGGAGCGCATCGAAGTCGTGGCCGACGGTGCATCGGCCATCTATGGATCCGATGCGGTGGGCGGCGTGGGCAATGTCATCCTCAAGCGCGACTTCGAGGGCGTCACCCTGGGCGCCGGCTACGGGGAGGCGGCTGACGGGGGCCTGGCCACGCGGGAGTACAGCGTCATCGCCGGGCACACCTGGTCCAGCGGTGGGGTGATGGTCACCTACAAGGACGTGACGACCGACCCGATCTATGCGCGGCAACGCGCGTATACCCGGTTCCTGCGTGATCCCTACACGCTGTACCCGGGCAGTGACCTGCGCAGCGGGTTGGTCAGCCTGTCCCAGGCATTGGGCGCCATCGCAGAATTGCGCCTGGATGCCTTCCGGACCGAGCGCAGCCAGGCCTATGGGGCGTACGACAACCGCAGCAACGTCTACATCCAGGCCACACCGGATGCCACCACGACGCTGCTGTCGCCCCGGCTGGACGTCTTCCTCCCGAACGACTGGACGCTGTCGCTGGGAGCCACCCGTTCGGAAAGCCGCCTGGATCATGCGCAGACGATCGAGCATGCGGCGACGGGGGCGCTGCTACAACAGACACGGCTGTGCTACTGCAACGAGGGCCGCAGTTACGAGGCCGGTGTCGAAGGCCCCTTGTTTGTATTGCCGGCCGGTGATGTCCGCATCGCGGTGGGTGCGGGCCGCAGGGAGAACGATTTCTTGGAATACAACAAGGTCACCGGTGTCGCGGTGATCGAGGGCGCCGAAGCCACCCGCTTCGCCTATGCCGAATTGCACCTGCCGTTGCTCGGTGATGCTGCCTCGGTCGGCGGTGGCCGCCGGCTGGCATTGACCGCCGCGGCGCGGTACGAGGACTACGACAGCTTCGGCAGCGTGCTAACTCCCAAGCTGGGCGTGGTCTACAGCCCAGGGAGCGATGTCACGCTCAAGGCCTCCTGGGGCAAGTCGTTCAAGGGGCCCACGCTGTACCAGCTCAACCGGCAGCGGGCCACGGCGTTCAACTACGCCACCTCCTATGGCGGCAGCGGTTACCCGCCAGGCGCCACGGTGTTGCTTGTCGATGGGGGCAACCCCAACCTGGAACCGGAGCATGCCCGTACCTGGAGTGCTTCCCTGGCCATCCACCCGGCGGCGGTGCCCGGCCTGGAGGCCGAGCTGACCTGGTTCGACATCGACTACACCGACCGGGTGGTGGCCCCGATCACGCCGACGTCTCAGGCGCTGAGCAACCCCGCATTCGCCGAGTTCGTCACCTACTCACCCACCGCCGAGCAGCAGGCGGCGGCGATCGCAGGCGGCACGCTCCTGAACTACATCGGCGTGCCCTACGACCCGGTCAATGTGGTGGCGGTGGTGCATGCGTACTACACGAACGTCGCCAGCCAGCGGATACGTGGGTTCGATTTGTCGGGCTCCTATGGATTCGACCTGGGACCTGGACGGCTCACGCTGCGCGGTTCGTCGAGCTGGCTCCACAGCACCCAGCAGGCGACCACCACCGCATTCGACCTGGCGGGCACCATCCACAATCCGCCGAAGCTGATGGGCAGGGCGGGAGCGGTGTGGACACGCGGTGGCCTCTCTGCATCGGCCTTCGCCGACTACAAGCACGGCGTGGAGAACGTGGCCGCCGGCAAGACGACGGCCTCGTTCACCACCGTGGATACCACGCTGCGCTACGCACCGGCCAGGGAGGGCAGCGCGTTGCGTGGCTGGACATTGGCGCTGTCCGTGCAGAACGTCTTCGACCGGCCGCCACCGTTGCATGACACCTCCGTGCTCACGCCCTACCTGGTGCCGCCGTACGACGCGACGAACTTCTCTGCGATCGGCCGGTACTTCCTCGCTTCCGTTGCGAGGCACTGGTAATGGAGGGCGTGGCGATGGGCATGGATGAGGCGCGGGCGACCCTCCGCGGGGTACCTCGGGCGAAGGCTCGCTTCCTGGCGATGGCAACCGTACTGATCGCGTGGGCGAGCGTTGCCCCGGCGGAGGCGATCGCACCACGTCGGCTCCTGGAGGTGGCTGACTTTGGCGGTGTCACCGTCTCGCCCGACGGCAGGCACGTGGCCTACCGGATCGAGCAGGCTTCGGTAGAGCGCAATAACTACGATTCGGTCTGGTACGTGCAGGACATGGAAACGGGCTCGCCGCCGTTGCGCGTGGCCGACGGCGGGATTCCGCTGCGGGAACAGACCGGGCTTTCGGTCCCGGCGCCGGCGACCTGGTCGCCGGACGGACGCTGGATCTACTACCGGGCCTTGCTGGACGGAAGGGTCGATGTGTGGCGGGCGGCGACGGATGGCTCGGGCACTGCACCGCTGACGCATGACCCTGCCGATGTCCGCGCATTCACGCTGAGCGATGACGGGCGCGAGCTTCACTACAGCGTGGGTGCTGCTCGCGATGAGGTGGCGGAGGCGGAGCAGGCCGAGTACGACCAGGGCGTCCGTATCGACCGGACGGTGCCCCTGGGCCAGGGGCTGTTCCGCTCCGGTTTCGTGGGCGGGCGCCTGGCGACGCAGCGCCTGCGCGACAACGAGGTCATCCGGCATCCGTTGCTGGCCGACGTGCCGGACCGCTGGAAGGCGTTGGATCTCGCCAACGGTAACCGGCGCGACCTGGATGTGCGGGAGATCCCGCCAGCACCGCTTACCGGTGCCGGCCTTGCGGTGGAACAGGCCGACGTCCGCACGTTGCTGCAGGAACCGGCGGGTAGCCGCATCGCCCTGATCATGCGCATCGGCGAGCGCAACGGCCTGCGCGACAGGCCGGGCACGGCGCTCGCCGTGCTTGCGCACAAGCGTGCGCGCACGCTGACCGGATGCAAGGCGGATGCCTGCACCGGAAAGACGATCACCGCGGTGCATTGGCGGCCGGGAACGGACGAGGTGTTGTTCACCGTGGAGGATCCCGGCGAGGGACACGCGCAATCCATCCACCGATGGAACGTGGAAAGCGGCGCGGTTCGGCCAGTGGTACGCAGCCGCGGCTTGGTGAACGGGGGAGTGCGCCTGCTTCCCAGCGACTGCGGCGTTACTGCGAGTATGCTGGCGTGTGTGGTCGCCGAGGCGGATC
The DNA here is from genome assembly GCA_015655035.1 of Lysobacterales bacterium. Taxonomy (GTDB): domain Bacteria; phylum Pseudomonadota; class Gammaproteobacteria; order Xanthomonadales; family Xanthomonadaceae; genus JAATFS01. The sequence continues at coordinate 3,545 of JAATFS010000340.1, forward strand.
GCCCGCCGCGTCTGGAGCGGATCGACATCGAGACCGGCACATGCCAGCTGCTGTTCGATCCAAACCCGGCACTAACCCGCGATATGGTCAGCACACAGGTCCGGTTGCTGCGCTGGACTGATATGGACGGCCGCCAGTTCACGGGCCAGTTCTATCCGGCACGGCACACAGGCCCCGGCCGGCCGCCGCTGTTCGTCAGCTACTACTGGTGCAAGGGATTCGTGCGTGGAGGCCTTGGCGAGGAGTTGCCGTTCGCATCGCTCGCCGAGCGCGGCATCGCGGCGCTGTGCATCAACCTGGCACCCTCCATGGAGGATGGTGTGGAGCAGTACGAACAGGGGCGCTCCGCTGTCGAGAGCGCGGTGGCGCTGCTGGTTGCACAAGGGGAGATCGATGCTGGCCGGGTCGGCATGGGCGGGCTGAGTTTCGGTGCCGAAATCACCATGTGGACCGCCATGCATTCACAGGTCCTGACCGCCGCATCGGTGAGCTCGCTGGGCCTGTCGCCGCTGTACTACCTGCTGCTCAGCAACTTCGGCGATGCCTTCCACACGCGCCTGCGGATGGGTTGGCAGCTCGGTTCGCTGGAGGAAACGCCGGAACGATGGCGGCGCTTCTCACCGCTGTTCAACCTGGATCGCATCCGCGCGCCGATCCTGATGCAGTTGCCGGAGCAGGAGTACATCCATTCGCTGGATTACGCCGTGCCGCTTATGCGCGAAGGCCGGGCCGACATGTATGTGTTCCCCAACGAGCCGCACCAGAAATTCCAGCCTCGGCACAAGCTGGCGGTCTACGAGCGCAACCTGGACTGGTTCCGGTTCTGGCTGCTGGACGAGGAGGATCCGAGCCTGGCGAAACGCCATCAGTATGAGCACTGGCGGGCAATGAAGGCCGGTCTGCAAGTGGCAGCCGAGCGCAGTGACACTGGCGATGGAAGCTAGGGCTGATGCCGTACCCAGTTCTCGACCATGCAGATGTCGAACACCCGGGTGAACGAGTGGCCGCGTTCGGGGATGTCATGGCGCAGGAAATCCCGGAGCGCGTCTGCATCCAGCAGGCCGCGCTCCTGGAGCCGGCCCTGTAGCAGGTAGTCGCGCATCTGTTCCCTGTTGCGCCGGTACACGGTACCCAGGTAGCTCATGAAAGTGCCCTTGCTGCGGCGGTTGAGGATGTCGGCAGGCAGGACGTCCGCGAACGCTGTCCTCGCCACAGCGCGGTTCCGGCCTCCGGCGATCCACATCCAGGTGGGCGCGCGGAGGCAGGCTTCCACCACTGGCTGCGACAGCAGCGGCATCCGCATCGGCCGCTGCGCGCCACAAGCCAGGCTGTCCCGATACGCCTGGCTCGTGGCGAGGCCGCGGATCCGTTCGCGATCTCCGGGCAGGGCATCCGGTGGGGCTGCGCCCCAGGGATGATCGTCGGCAGGCACGCCGGCGATGTTCTTCGACAGAAAGGTGTTGTCCGGCGGGCGGGACATGCCGGGCGGGCGCCGCATCTTCCGAAGCGTCAGCCTGCCTGCCTTCCATAGGGTGCACTGGTGCAGCGCGGCCAGGTCCTGGACGGCGGCAAGCCCGGCAGTGGGCCCGCGTTCCCGGAGTGCATCCGCGGCCGGGGCGGCCGTATCGAGCGAACAGAAGACCGTGTCGCCGCCACCTCCGGAGAAGAAGCCGCGGACGCCATGGCGGTTGGCCGCCGCCAGCATGATCTCGTCCACGGCATGTTGAAGGGCGCCTATCCTGGGCATCAGGCATTGCGGGTGCAGGGGGAAGTCGAAGTGCGCATCATCGAGTCGAAGCGTTTCGGTGTGGAGTTCGACGCCAAGCTGGTCCGCGACCTGCACCGCATAGTGGCGCTCGTCAGCGCCCGGAACCGCCGTGACGAGAGACGTGCAGACGACTTTCGCAGCTGAATCCGGCAGGCATACCCCTACGATGGACGAATCGAGCCCGCCCGAGAGCTCGAGCAGGATGGTCTTGTCGATGCCTGCCAGCGCCCGCACCGAAGAGGTCACTGCGGCACGGACATCCGCTGCGGCCTTGTTTGGGTCGGCATGCCGGGTGCCGGCCGCGACGAAATCCCAGGGGGACCACGCCTGGTGTGTAATTGCATTGTTTCCTTTCAGGTGCAATGAGCAACCCGGCAAGAGTTCCCTGATGCCCGCGAGTGCCGTGCGTGCAGTTTTCAGTTGTGGAAACGACAGACGATGATGGATTGCATCCCAGTCCACCTGCCTGCGGTACAGGCCGAGCTGTTCCGGCAGGCCGATGTCTGAAGTGATGAAGCCATGGCCCCGTTGCAGCGAGTAGAAACAAGACACGTCACCGGAAGGAGACGGCTCGCGCAAGACGGTAAAGCCACCGTGTTCGTCCGCCGGTTGCAGAAGAAGGTACGGACCCCAGCAATGCTTGATGAGGTGATCGCGCGCCTGTGCGGCATCGGTGAAACCGGGAAGTTGGCTGGCGTCTTCGATGATGGCACCGTCCTTGGAGAAGAGACGCCCAAGGATCGTGCCCAACCTCGGTATCGACAGGACAGGTGTGTCCTCGGCCACGAACAAGATCAGCGTTGGATAAGCGATCTGGCGTTGCATGCCGACATCACGAAGGGCCGCTTCCACCTGGGTGAGGGCGTCGGCCTCCAGGCCGTTTGACCCATCGGCAAGGGCGAGGTAGCGGACGCTCATCACACCACCCTGATGGGTGTGTGGGCGTGGGTGTTACCGACGGTATCGTTCAGCACCAACGTGCCGACCTGGACCCAGCAGTGCGCCGAGAAGGGCGCACCTGTCACGGCGAAGACGAGGTTCGCGGCAAGTCCGCGTTTGGCCAGGAACCTGATGAGCGAGATCGAATCGAGCAGGCAGCAGGTTTCGATGGGGACGTACGGCCGGGCACGCAGGAAAGTCGTTGCCACATCAGCGAACCGGTGTTCGGGAATCTTGCCCTGTGGACCTCTGGCTTGGAGCACCTTGCAGCGGCGGTATGCGTCCAGCATGGAAAGGACGTGCGCCAGGCGCTGCGTCTTCAGCTGCACCTGAGCGCGAGTGACGATCATGATCGTATCGAGCAGATCAAGCGCGGTGGTGGGTCTTTGGGTCTGTACAAGCTCTATGGCACTGCGCGCCGGGCGATCCATGGTCGGCTGCGGTTGAGGCGCAATGAAGGACTGGGCCTCGGTGAGTAGGCCTGAGTCGATCAGCTTCTTTAGATCGTGATCTGTGCTTTCGCCGCGCTGATGGGCCTTGAAGCGCAGCTCCATCGTCTCCGACAGGCGGAAGTAGCGGTCCTTGCCGGTGTCGAGAAAGACCAGAAGACCATCGACATTGCAATACGAAAGGTCGCCATGTAATTGAAGAGACATGCAGATACCCTCGGGCAAAGGGCGCACCTTTCGGTGCGCCCTTGTTGCTCACTCTTCAGAGATCCCGGGCATCGGAATCTGACCCACGGGCTCAAAGCCGAGGTCTGTGCCCCGCGTCTCGACGCTGGCGACGCCGAGTACGATCACGTCTTCCGGCGCACTGGTGCGGTTGCTCTCGTTCGTATCCATCGCTGTCTCCTACGGTTGCGTCATGGACGTCCCATGACAGACGCAGCGTAGGAACCAGGTTTTTTTGTTTTCAAATGATTATTCGGCTGTAATCCGTTAATTCTTGCGGGACTGTGATGCTCGTCGTGCAATGCCGGATTCAGGCGGGGCGTTGCCTATGGGGTTGCATGCGGCGCGTCTGGATCGCATCGGCAGGGGAGGGCCAAGTGCTGCCGTGGCTGTTGCCGCTAGTGGAGGTAGTCGCCGCCGTCGCTAAGCATCGCCACGATGCACGGGACCAGTTGCTTGCGGCGCTCGTGGTAATCGCACAGCGCGGCCTGCAGGGCCGGGATGTCGCGTTCTTGCCAATACCGGTCCAGTTCCGCGAGTTCTTCGTGGGCACCCTCGATCAGCCCCTGTGCAGCGCGCCGTATCGGCGCCAGGCGGTCGTTGGCCTGCTTTACGGCGTGGTGCAGGGAGCGGTGGGCACTGGCTTCGGCGATCGCGTCGAATAATTTCCAGGTCGCCTTCACCACGTCATCGGCGGCGACTGGGGGGGCCTGTCCTGGCGTTTTATGCGCCGCTGGCGTGAAGCCGATCTCGCATGCCATCAGTAGCAATCGCAGCATCCAGTCGTAGAGGTCGCGCAGTGCTACCTCGTTTGGCAGTGGTACGTGCAGCCCGTTGCGGGCGTGGTCGGCGACCAGGCCTTCGCCCACCAGGTGATACAGGGCGAAGCGGACGGGCGTGGGGCTGGTGTGGAATTCGGCGGCGAGGGTGGCCGGATCGATCCGCTGCCCGGGCAGGTAGTGTCCCGATTGCAGGGCTTGCCTGACTTGCAGGTACAGCAAGGCTTTCTTGGTGTGGGACACACTCATAGCGGAACTCCATGTCTGCGTATGGTTGCCCCCCCCGAGCCGGATGGTACAAGGATGCATATCGCGCGACTACGGGGCCCCGCTTTGCCAGCGGCGATGTATGCGGATGTGGCGTCGCTATTCGGCTCGAAATGCCGCAGGGCGTTCAGGCCTCGGTGCGGCATGCGACTGCGATCGCAATCACCGACCGAGTAGCCAGGCCAGCGCGAAGTTGGCCAGGTAGGCGCCGACGGTGCGGCATGCGAGCAGTACGGCGAACAGCGAGCCGCCGATTGCCAGTGCCGTGGCTATCGCGATCGATTCGAACAGTTGCAGTGCGGAGGTGTTCCGGCCCTGCTCGTCCGGCGGCGACAACGATAAGGTCAGGATCGATAGGTGGGATACACCAGTCCCATGCCCAGGCCACTCAGCGTCCGGTCCGCGATTGCCAGCCACGCGGGAGCCGTCGGCCAGACCGCGCCGGCGCTCAGGCCAGGGTGCCGCCAAAGGCGAGCGCGTACAGCCGCAGGCCTTCGAGTTCGCGCGCCACCGTCGGCATGGCAGTGGCGACTGCGAGCGATTCGACGGCGATCAGCGAGATATGTCGCTGCTTGATAAATTTTTCGTCTGCAGATATTAGTTGTTACCAGATGCCATGGTTGCTGGGACGAAGAGAGGCACGGGAAGGGGTTCCCGTCCACTACCCGGTTGCAGGAAGGGGATGCGCATCCAGTATCGCGCTGCTCAACTTTCCAACGCTAGGGGATAGCGACATGAAATATTTCGAACGAGCCCGCTTGGCGCGGGCCGTGATGTTCGTGCTGGGGGGATGCGTCGCTGCGCCGGCGACACTGTATGCGCAGGCGGCAGCGGTCGATCCGACGGAGCTGGACGCGGTCGTCGTCCAGGGCAGGATCAACGAGATCATCAATCTGATGCCGAACGAGCCGGTCGATTCGGTGTTCGGCTTCGAGAAGAGCATCGTGGAAACGCCGCGCTCGCTGACCACCATCAGCAACGAAATGCTGAGCAAGTTCAACATCAGCGAGCTGGATGATCTGGTGGCGCTGAGTCCTGGCTCGTTCACGCAGAGTTTCTTCGGCGTGGCCGGTTCGCTGGACGTGCGCGGCACGCCAGGCGAGGTGTACTTTCGCGGGATCCGCCGTATCGACAATCCCGGCAACTACCCGCAGCCGATCGCTGCGTCCGATCGCGTGGACATCGTGCGAGGTCCGGCGTCGCCGATCTATGGCCCGTCCAAGATCGGCGGCTATCTGAACTTCGTGCCCAAGGCCGCGCGCGCGGAGAACGGCGCTTTGATGAAGGAGCCGAAGGGCGAATTCAGCATCACTCGCGGTAGTTGGGACAAGGACGTGCTGCGTGGCGAGGTGGGCGGCCCCGGCAAGCTGGGCGGCAAGGAATTCGGCTATTACCTGTATGCGGAGAACGAGGATTCGGGTTCTTACTACAACAACAGTTCCACCGACCAAAGCGTCTACCAGGCCTCGTTCGACATGCAGCTCACCGAGCGTTCGCGTATCGAGTTCGGCGGCATGTACCACAAGTACGAGGGCAATCAGGTGGCGGGCTGGAACCGCGTCACCCAGGACCTGATCGACCACGGCACCTATATCACCGGTACTCCGACGTCGCTGGATAGCAATGGCAATGGCCTGATTTCCGCAGCAGAGGCCGCGGCAGGCAATGTGAGCCTGTTCTACTTCGGCGGCGTGGGCGCGGCTAGCGCCGAGCAGGTCAATGCGGACCTGGCCGCGCAGCCGAACATGGCGCTGGTCAATCCGGGGACCACGACGATCAAGGGCGATCAGGTGCTGGTGCAGGAGGACGACGAGCTGTCCGACAAGGTACTCACGCTGTACTTCGATTTCGTGCACGAATTCGACAATGGCGTGAAGCTGACCAACAAGGCGTTCTACGAGTCGCTGGACAATACCAACCTCAATCGCTACGGCTTCAGCCAGTTTGCCGATACCTCGGTGTTCGAGGACCAGTTGATCTTCGCCTTCGCCACCGATCACGGCGAGAACGTGCGCGCGGCCTACCAGTTCAGCCCATCGATCCGGCACCAGGAATTCGAGCACGGCGACAACTTCGCCTATGAGTACTTCGACCGTCGCGACATCACCCAGCCGGGATCGCCGGCCGATCGCCGCACGCTGTCGGTGGCGGAAGGCTCGGACTTGGAGCCGTTCTCCTCGCACACCATCGGCGACTACACCGTCTATGGCGTGGCCGGCCTGGCGGACTGGGCGTTCTTCGACAAGCTGCATCTGCTGGCCGGGCTGCGCCAGGATCACATCAAGGTCAATTCTACCTGCGTGGAAGGCGTGGACTGCGACAGCGATGGGCTGACCGGGACCAGGTACTCCGACAGCTACGACGCCACGTCCTGGTCGGCCAGCCTGTCCTACGACATCGTCAAGGGCTTGTCGCCCTACGTGACGGTGGCCAAGCAGACCACGATGATCGTGGGCCAGGGCGGCGAAGTACCGGCGGGCAATGTGGCCGGTGGTAGTGCAGTGGCGGACTCGGAACTCACCGAGTTCGGCATCAAGGCCAGCCTGCTGGACGATCGCCTGTATGCCGCCGTGGCTCACTACGAGCAGGAGCGTGTCGACTACAGCGCGCAGAACACCGTCACCAACAACACCACCCGTTCCAAAGGCTGGGAGGTGGAGTTCCGGGCGGTCCTGAGCGACAGCCTGGCGCTGACCGGTGCCTACACCAAGGTGAAGGTCCACAACCTGACGGCGGCGGAGAACGGCACCCAGTTCGGTTTCGCCGGCGGCGCGGACCTGCCTGCGGGCGTGGACCCGGCCCTGATGTACGGTGGCGTGATCAATGGATTGACCTTCACCACGGATGGTCGCAAGGCCGGCGTGCCGGAAAACATCTACAGCATGTACCTGATCTACACGGGCGCTACCGGCTGGCTGTCGGGCCTGACCGCCAATATCGGTGCCACCCATGTGGATGCGGTGTACTCGGGCTTTTCCCAGGCGGTGCGGCTGCCGGCCTATACCCTGGTCAACACCGGCCTGAATTACGAGACCGAGCATTGGCGCTTTGGCGTGCAGGTGAAGAACCTGACCAACGAGCGCTACTTCCGCTCCAACTTCCCGGATCTGTTCGGCTCCTCGGTGGTGCTGCCGGAGCTGCCGCGCAACTGGCTGATGACGGTGGCCTACAAGTTCTGAGGAAACGTTTTCGAGATCGCGGTGCGATCCTCGTCAACGCCGATCCTGATCCAGGCAGGGGCCCGCGCTGCGGGCTCTTAGCTGTGCCTGTGCAATGCGCGGGTTGCCGGCATGCTCAGCTGCGCACGCTGCGCTAGCGCAAAGTGCGCGGTGGCGTGGCGAAGGTGCTGCGCATGAATTCGGTGAAGGCGCGTACCGCGAGCGATGGCTGGCGATGGCCGGGATAGATGACGTAGACGCCTGAGATGGGCGGGCGATAGCTGTCGAGCACGGTAACCAGCCGTCCGTCGTGCAGGGCCGCGCCGACGATGAAGGTGGGCAGCTGGGTAATGCCGAGGCCGGCGCAGGCGGCATCGCGCAGCACTTCGCCGTTGTTGGCGCATAGCCGCCCACTGATGGCCACGAGGCTGGGATTGCCCTGGCTGGCGAAGCTCCATTCGACGTGGCGGCGATGGCCGTACGGCAGGCAGTGGTGCTGGGGCAGGTCTTGCGGCCGCGTCGGGGTGCCGTTGCGCGCCAGGTAGTCCGGGCTGCAACAGGTCACCAGCTCCATCTGCGAGACGCGCACGCCGATCAGGCTGGAGTCGGGCAGCACGCCGATGCGAACGCCGGCGTCGAAGCCTTCGGCCACCAGGTCGACGGTGCGGTCGTCGAGTTCCAGTTCCAGGTTCACTTCCGGGTACGCGGCCAGGAAGCGCGGGATCGCCGGGCTCAGGTGCAGGGTGCCGAAGGTCATCGGTGCGCTGATGCGCAAGCGTCCGCGCGGGGTCGCGTTCTGGCGGGCGATGGCGTGCTCGATGCCGTCCACTTCCTGGACTACGCGCGCGGCTTGTTCGTAATACTGCTGGCCCACATCGGTGGTACGCAGGCTGCGGGTGGTGCGGACCAGCAACTGCACTCCCAGGCGCGCTTCCAGCGCGATCAGGCGCTTGCTGACGAATTGCTTGGACAGTCCCAGCTTGTCCGCCGCGTCGGTGAAGCTGCCTGAGTCCACGGTCTGGACGAACAGGCGCATGTCCTCGAGCTGGTTCATTGTCATCTACGTGGCGACGATGTTTCGCATCGTAGATCATTTATCGATCCAGTGGGCGACAGTAATGTGCGCGTCAACGGGCTTGTCGCCCACCGCCATTCACCGGGGCATTCCGGTATCGCACAGGAGATCGCACATGTTCGACATCACACCGGGCAACACCCGTGGCGTTGCCAATCATGGCTGGTTGAAGTCCCGCCATACCTTTTCGTTCGGCAGCTATTTCAATCCGAACCAGGTCGGCTTTTCCGACTTGCGCGTGATCAACGATGACCGTGTCGATCCCGGCGAAGGCTTCGGTACGCATCCGCACCGCGACATGGAGATCTTTTCCTATGTGCTGGAAGGTGCGCTGGCGCACCGCGATTCGATGGGCAGTGGCTCGGTGATCCGTCCGGGCGATGTGCAGATGATGAGCGCCGGCTCCGGCGTGTCGCACAGCGAATTCAATGGATCGCAGCAGGAAGCGGTGCACTTCCTGCAAATCTGGATCCTGCCCGATGTGCGCAATACCGAGCCGCGTTACCAGGAGCGCCATTTCAGCGAGCAGGACAAGCGCGGCCAGCTGCGCCTGATCATCTCGCCGGACGGGGCGGAGGCGTCGTTGCAGGTGCGCCAGGACGTGAAGGTGTATGCCGGGCTGTTTGACGGCGCGGAGACTGCCATGTTCCAGATGCCGGCCTCGCGCCATGCGTATGTCCACATCGCACGCGGCGAGGTCGAGTTGAA
>JAATFS010000427.1 GCA_015655035.1 Lysobacterales bacterium
GCATGCACAGGCTTTGCACCCGTCTCGGGCACAATTGCCGCCGATCAACGGAACCCGGCAACAGGAGCGCAGTTCTTGTCGACACGTCCCCACCGCATACGCGGCTTCACCCTGCCACGCGCGCTGCGCTGGACCCTGCTGGCGCTGACCGGCCTCTATCTGGTCTATCTGTTGCTCGGCAACGTATTCCTCAACACCCCGCTCGGCCCGGGGTCGATCAATCGCAAGCCGGAAAAGTTCTCCATGCACTGGGGCACGGCGGCGACGTGGTGGCCGGGGCGGGTCGCACTGTGGGACGTGCAACTGCGCGGGCAGACGCCGCGCCAGCGCTGGCAGCTGGACGCCGAGCAGGTGAAGGGCCGGGTAGGGCTGTGGCCGTTGCTGCAACGGCAGGTGCACATCCCCGAGCTGCGCGCCGCCGGGCTTAGCGGGTCGGTCGAACGGGTGGCGGCCGCCACTGCCGCCGCTGCCGTGCCGCCGTCCGCCGCCACGACGCGCCCGGCCTGGCGCCTGGATTTCCCGCGCATCGTCGTTGAGCAGGTGCGCACGTTCCGCTTCAACGACCTCTACGTGCAGGGCAGCGGACGCGCCGAAGTCGGCTTCTTCAAGCAACTGCGCGGCGGTCCGATGGAGGTGTTCCCGTCCACGCTGGACCTGTCCGCCGCAAGCGTGCGCTGGAAGGACGAGGAACTGCTGCGGCAGAGCCGCGTGCAAGCCAGCTTCGCGCTGCCGCGTCATCGCCGCGAGCAGGCCAAGGGCCTGGACGTGTTGCTGCTGAGCCAGGCCACGCTGAAGTTACAGGGCAATACCGCCGCATTGTCGGTGCAGCGCGACCCCAACGGGCGGCCGCGCTTCCACAATGCTCCGGGCCAAGGACGCGCCGATGCCGATCTGCGCTGGTCGCGCGGCGAGCTCGGCCGTGGTAGCCGCCTGCAATGGGATGCGCCGCTGCTGGAACGGGTGGCCGGCCAGCCCACCGCACGCGGGCAGGTCGAACTGCGGATGCAGGTGGACCAGGACATACAGCTGCGCGCACAGGTGCCGCACAGCGTCGGTGAAGGCGTCACCCTCGACGCGGACCTGCGCCTGAGCGGGCGCCAGGTTCCGCTGCGCGCGCCGCGCTCGTTGTTGCCGCGCGCGTCCGGGCACGTACGCGCGCAGTGGCAGTTCGCCACGTTGAAATGGATCCCCGAGCTGTTCCCGAATGCCGAATGGCTGGCGCTGGATGGCGAGGGCCTGGTCGACGCCGATGTGCAGGTGGCCGATGGCAAGCTCACCGCCGGCAGCCGCATCCAGGTGCCGCAGGTGAAGGCCAGTGCGGCGGTGATGGGCAACCACATCGAAGGCCAGGCCCAGGCCGACCTGCGCGTGGACGCCGATGCGCAAGGCCAGCTGGCGCCGTCGCTGGCACTACGCATGCAGCGCTTCGTGATCGCCGCCGACGATGCGCGCGCGCGCCCGTTCGTCGATGGCCGCGACCTGCGCCTGGATGTGCGTACCAGCGCGACTGCGCGCGACGTCGCCGGCCTGCGCGATACCACTACCGCGCACCTGGTCTTCAGCAATGCGCAAGTCCCGGACCTGCGTGCCTACAATCGCTATCTACCGCGAGCGCAGATGCGTTTCGACGGCGGCAGCGGGCGGCTCAGTGGCGACTTGCAGGTGGAGCCCGGCGGCAAGGTCGGCAAGGGCTGGCTGCGCGTAAGCGCGACGGCGGCACGCCTGCACATGGCCGGCCTGGCGTTGCGCGGCGACGTCGATGGCAATGTACGGCTCCAGCGCGGCGACCTGAAGGGCGAGAACTTCCGCCTGGATGCCAGCACGCTGGATCTGCGCAACATCAGCTTCGCCGGTTCTGACGGCCGCCAGCGCAGCGGCTGGTGGGCGCGGCTGACGCTGGATGACGCCCGCATGGATTGGACCCAGCCGATCGCCGTCGCCGGCAATGTACGCATCGACGTGCGCGATATCGGCTTCCTGCTGGCGGTGTATGCGCGCGATCGCGACATGCCCGACTGGATCTACCGCATCGTCGATGCCGGCCAGGCCAAACTCACCGGGCGCGTGCAATGGCACGACGACACGCTGGTGGTCGATCGCCTGCGCGCCAGCAACGACCGCTTCGAAGTGATGGCGCGCATGCGCATGCAGGGCAACCAGCGCAGCGGCAGCCTGTTCGCCGGCTGGGGCGTGCTCAATGCCGGGCTGTCGTTGCAGAACGAAAGCACTCGGTGGCATCTGCTGCGATCGCGTCAATGGTACGAGGCGCAGCCGGACCTGCTGCGCTGAGGCCGGTGCCAGCGCTGGTTATGACGGAAGGACATGTGAACATGCAGCATGTCCATTTCCTGGACGTTATGGCTTGACCGAAACTTGCGGGCTTTAGTTCGTCCAAGGGAAGTCATGCGTCCGATGTTTCCAGCGCGTCGCCACGTCGCCGCGCATTGCCCCGGCATGGGCGCACGATCTCATCTCGCCGCCTGTGTGCTGGCGGCGTTGACCGCGCTCGCGGCAATGCCCGTGGCGGCGGCGGACGCTGATGCCGACGCGGCGGGCAGGACCGCGCTCCGCGAGCTGGACACCGTGCAGGCGGTGGCCACCCGCGCCGGGCAGGACGATCCCCAACAGGCGCCGGGTTCGGTCAGGACGGTCACCGGCGAGGAACTGGAACGCCAGCGCATCACCCGCCTGGAAGACCTGCAACAGCTGGCGCCCGGGCTGGATGTGGCCAGCGTCAACGACTTCGATTCGCGCGTCACCCTGCGCGGCATCGGCGACGGCGGCGGCAGCGAGATCAACATCGGCATGGCCAGCAGCGTGGGCCTGTTCCTGGACAACGTCTACCTGAGCCGGCCAGGCATGATGTCCGGCGACCTGGTCGATATCGATACCGCGCAGGTGCTGAGCGGCCCGCAGGGCACGTTGTACGGCTACAACACCACCGGCGGCGCGATCGATATCCACACCCGTGCGCCGGGCTTCGAGCCGGAAGCGGCGCTGAAGCAATCGTTCGGCCAGCGCGGCTACACCCAGACCCAGGCGATGGTGTCCGGCGCGCTCGGCGGCGCCTGGGCCGGTCGCCTGAATGTCTCGCACACCGAGAAGGGCGGCTATGTACGCAACCTCCACAGCGGCAACGATCTGGGCGGCAGCGTGCGCGATGGCGTGCGTGGGCAGCTGCTGTTCGCGCCCGACGAGGATTTCAGCCTGCGCCTGATCGCCGATTGGCAGAGCGCGCGCAGCCGGCCGGTGTACGTGCTGGCCGGCAGTCACGACATCGCCGGCGTGGACCTGTTCCGGCAGCGCGTGGCCACAGTCGGTGCCAGCGTGGTCGAGGGCGACCAGGTCAACCAGGACCAGGAGAGCCGTACCCGCACTACCCAGGGCGGTTTCTCCGCCGATGCCGAGTGGACCCTGGCGCGGGGCTACCGGCTGCGCTCGGTCACTTCGTACCGCTACTTCGGTTTCCAGCCGCACAGCGCCGACCAGCTCGACATCCCGCTCTATGCCGACAGCGGCGCCGACGTGCGCGACCGCATCTGGTCGCAGAGCCTGCGCCTGGATTCGCCGCGCGGCGAGCGCTTCGACTATGCACTGGGCCTGGATTACTTCGGCGAGAACCTGGATACCTTCGCCCACGATCGCTACGCGGCGGGCAACCTCATCACCGCCTGGTACGGCAACACCAGCAACACCGGCAGGTTCGTGCAGCGCTGGGGCAGGTTGAACGAAAGCGTGACCTCGGCGTTTGCGCAGGGCACCTGGCATCTGTCACCACGGCTGGACCTCACCGCCGGTGCGCGCGTCAGCTACGAGGAAAAGACCGGCTCGTTCCGCCGCGTCAACAAGAACGACTTCGATTCCGGCCGCTTGGCGCAGTACAACTGGCTTCCCGCCGCGCTGGTCAACCTGCGCTACCGCGTCAATGAGCAGTTGCAGGCCTATGCCAGCGCGTCCTACGGCGAAAAGTCCGGCGGTCTAAATATCTCCTCCGGTGCCGTGGCACGGGCCGGGCTCGACAGCCTCTACCTGGACCCGGAACACACCCGCAGTGCGGAGCTGGGCATCAAGAGCAACTGGTTGGAGCACCGCCTGGATTTCGATGCCGCGCTGTTCTGGACCCAGATTTCCGGTTTCCAGACCACCGCCTACGATCTGGAAAGCCAGAGCAGCTATCTGGTCAACGCGGGCAAGCTGCGTTCGCGCGGGGTCGAGGCTTCGCTGGCGTTGCGCCCTTGGCAAGGGCTCAGCCTGGGTCTCAATGCGACCTGGCTGGACGCCAGCTA